>NZ_JAAGPP010000085.1:0-38243 GCF_017104975.1 Burkholderia sp. Ac-20344 | reverse complement strand
TACCGTTCCCTAACCGACTCGCCTCCGAGCAGTCCGCGCGGCCGTGGCGTCCCTGCAGCAGCAGTTCGCGAGCCTGCCCGGCAGGGCTACCGCGACGGTGCCGACCGCGTTTCCGCGCGGGCTCGCCGCGTGCACGACGCTCGAGCCGTTCCTGCCGACCGGCGCGCGCCTGTGGGGCCGCACGACCGTCGGTGTGCGCTGCGCGGGCGAGCGGCCGTGGACCGTCTACCTGCAGGCGAAGGTCGCCGTGCAGGCCACCTATTACGTCGCCGCGCGCCAGATCGCGCCCGGCGAGCCGCTCTCCGCGGCCGACCTGGTCGCCCGCGACGGCGACCTGACGGTGCTGCCGCTCGCGGTGATCACCGATCCGGCGCAGGCGATCGGCGCGACCGCGCTCGCGCGCATCTCGGCCGGGCTGCCGCTGCGGCAGGACCTGCTGAAGAGCGCGGCGTCGGTGTCGGCCGGCCAGACGGTGCGGGTCGTCGCGGCCGGGCCCGGCTTCACGATTTCGGCCGAGGGCAGCGCGCTGGCGAATGCGGCGCCCGGCCAGTCGGTGCGAGTGCGGATGGCGGCGGGCCAGATCGTCACGGCGATCGTCAAGGACGCCGGCACCGTGGAAATTCCGCTATAGGGACGGATCTCGCCGCAAGAATGTAAAGAATTGTTTATTCGGAGCATTTCGGGCTCGCGATGCTAAAGTTCGGGCCGACCCGGCCGTTATCTGGGTCAAACCGAACAGGAAACCCATCGTGAAAATCGATTCCACTCCGAACCCGAGCCCCCTGGCGCCGACCGGCAACGGCGCGACCCGTGCGCCATCCGGCACGGCCTCGTCTTCGTCCGCGCAGGCGGCCGACGCGGGGTCGACCGGCGGCGACACGAGCGTGAACCTGTCGGGTCTGTCCGGCCGGTTGCGCTCGGTATCCGCGTCCGGCAACGGCGATATCGACACGGGCCTCGTCCAGTCGATCAAGGACGCGCTGAACAACGGCACGCTGACGATCGATGCGAACAAGATCGCCGACGGCGTATTGAATACCGCCCGCGAGCTGCTGCAGCAGCAGCGCCCGGGCAGCTGAAGCCGGCCTCGCGAGGCCGGTCCCCCGGTTTGCCGGCGCCCCGTGCGCCGGCGCGACGAGCATGACGCGATGAGAGAAGAGCTGCTGGCCACGGTCAACGACGAACACGCGACGGTCGAAGCGTTCGCGTCCCTGCTCGCCTACGAGGAAAAGGCGCTGACGATGGCCCAGCCGCTCGAGATGCTGCCCGGGATCGTCGAAAAGAAGAGCGAGCTGATCGACCGGCTCGCGCAGCTCGAACGCACGCGCGACTCGCAGCTTTCCGCGCTCGGCTTTCCGGCCGGCAAGAAGGGGATGGACCAGGCCGCCGAGCGCGACGCCCGCCTCGCCGGCCGCTGGCAGTTGCTGCAGCAGTCCGCCGAACGCGCGCGCCAGGCCAATGCGAACAACGGGATGCTGATCCGGATCCGGATGGACTACAACGAGCGCGCGCTCGCGGTACTGCGCTCGGCCCCCGCGCCGGCCGGCGTCTACGGCCCCGACGGGCGCGTGTCGGCACTCGCACGCTGAAACACTGACCGACCGGCGGCAGCGCCGCCACCGTACTTTCCGCATCCCGCCGCCGTTCGCGGCATCTCGCGTTTCGACAGGCCGGGCCCGAACCCGGCACCCACGGTCCCATCCGATACACGTGCGCGCAGTCGCGCCGCCGCCCCGTCACAACGAACGGAAGAGGGCCGCATGCCATCTTTCCGCATTCCGTTGTCATCCCGCGTCGCCGCCGTTTCCGCCGTCGCGGCGCTGGGCGTCGCACCGACGCTCTCCGCCGCGCAGGCCGCCGGCCCCGCACCCGCTACGGCGCGACGCTGCGGCTCGAGGTATTCGATGCGTACGCGCTGTTCGACGACCTGCTGAGCTACCCAGCCCCATACGGCTTCGACGACGCGAAGCGCGCGTGCCTCGACATCCCGAAGCCTTCGTCGCCCACCTACCCGAGCGCGCAGACGCCGCGCGCGGACTGCCGCGACCCGGCGCGCTTCGTGTTCCGGGACACGCTGCACCCGACGACGCGCACGCACGCGTGGCTCGCCGAGCGGATCGCGCCGTTCGTGCGTTCACATCTGCTGAACTGACCGGCGCGGGCGGCGGCGCTTACAGCAGCGGACACGCGGTGACCTGCGTGCCGCGCGCCACGCACAGCCGCTCGTAGTCGCGCAGGTACGCACGCTCGTCGTCGTCCAGCAGGTCGAGATCGATCAGGTCCCAGTCGTAGCCGACCGTCACGATGTTCTCGAACGTGACGGTATCCGGCTGCGCGTCGTCCCGGTGGATGATCACGATGTTCTCGATCCGCACGCCGCCCTTGCCCGGCACGTAGATGCCCGGCTCGACCGAAATCACCGCATTCGGCACGAGCCCGTACTGCGCGCCCGGCGCGAACCGCACGCCGCCCTCGTGCACGTGAATCCCGACGCCGTGCCCAGTGCCGTGGCCGAAATCGTGGCCATGGTCGCGGCACACCTGCCGCACGAGCGCATCGACGTCGCCGCCCTTTGCGGTGCTCGGGAAGCGCGCGACGAGCCCCTTGATGCAGGCCTTCAGCGCGACCGTGTAGATCTCGCGCTGCCACGGCTGCGCGAGCGTATCCGGCCGGGTCCGGCGCAGCACCACGCGCGTGCAGTCCGTCGCGAAGCCGGCTTCGTAATAGGCGCCGCTGTCGAGCAGCACGAGTTCGCCTTCCGTCAGCTCGACGTTGGCGCTCGCCGCCGTGTAATGCGCGAACGCGCTGTTCGCGCCGTTCGCCGCGATCGACGGAAACGTCAGCGCGACCGCCGAGCGTGCGCCGTACGCATCGTTGATCGCGCGCGCCAGGTCGTATTCGGTATGGCGTGCGCCCGGCTCGCCGGCCTTCGCCCAGCGCATCGTCTCGGCGATCGCCGCGGAACTGCGCGCGAACGCGTCGCGGAACTGCTCGAGCACCGCCGGCGTCTTGCCGGCCCGCATCGCCTCGACCGGGTTGAAGTCGGCATGCCGCGCCTGCGGCCACACCCGCTTCACCGCGTCGACGAGCGCGCAGTTCACCGATTCGAAGCCGTAGCACACGTGCTCGACCGCGAACGGCGCGAGAAAGCGCTCGAGCGCCGCGACATCGCGCCGGATCACGTGCAGCGCCGGATACGACTCGAGCGTGACTTCGCAGCGGTCGCAGCCTTCCGGCAGGAACAACGCCACCTGCCCGCCAACCGCGAACAGGAAGCCGAGGTGCGACGACGCATTCGGGATGTGATAGCCGCGGCTGTTCAGCAGATACGCGAGATCGTCCGACGCGCAGGTGAAGAACGCGGTCTTGCCGTCCGGCGCGCCGGTGTGCGCGGCGAGCTTGCGGTTCAGCGCGTCGAGGTTCTGCGCGACGCTCAGGCCGGTCATCGCTTCCGGCACCTCGAAGATCGGCCGCTCGACGACCCAGCCCGGCAAGTCGATCGCGCGATCGATCTCGCGCTCGGCGAGGCTCGTCCAGTCGAGCGACGCGGCCTGCGTCTGCTCGAACAGACGATTGCGCTGCGCGACGCTGATCCGCAGCGCGTCGTAGCCGACCCGCGCGAGCCGGCTGCCATGCGCGACCAGCCAGTCGGCCATCGCCTGCCAGATCGTCACGTTCATCCCGAGCTTCTCGATGCGCACGCGCGCCGGATCGCACTGCTGCTCGGCCTGCAGGTGATAGCGGCCGTCGACGAACAGCACGAACGGGGGCAGATCGAGCGCCTGCGCGGTTGCCGCGCTCAGGAAGATCCCGCAGCCGGCCGAGCCGTCGAAGCCCGACAGCGCGTAGCGCGGGTTGTTGCCGAGCGGCAGGTACTCGGTCACGTATTCGTCCTGCGACGTGACCAGCACCGCGTCGAGCCGCGCGGCGTCGAGCAGGCGCGACAGGCCTGCCTGCGTGTCGACGACGGATGCGTCGTACGGGGGAAGGCCGGAGAAGCTGTATTTCAGTCGATCGATCATCGGAAGCCCGTTATGCATTGTTGTCGGCGGCCGGCGGTGACGCGGCGAGGGGGCAGGCCCGAGGCAGGCCTGACGCGGCACGGCGCCGCTGCGCGGTGGACGCCCGGCCCGGCGCGATGCCGGGCCGCCGCGCCGTGCCGGCAGCAGGACCTCAAAAATTTTCGTCTCACTTAACTTTGTTTGATTCGAGCGACAGAATCTAGAGCACGCCGAAATTGAGGTCAAGCTAAGATTTTCGTAGGACTAAAATCGGCGCAACGCTTGCGCATCCCGGCACAACGTGAACTGGCCCGGCGACACCGCGCGGTACAATGCGCCGGCATCGCCGTCCCGACGGCCGTGCGTCGTGCGATGCGCGGCAATCCCTGTCCGGCGACCGCACCGCCCGTCCGTTCGCCTCCCGACTCGTTGCGACGAAAGAGATTCATGGATTCAGACATCATGCGTATCGGCCAGCGCATCCGCCGCCTGCGCCGGGAAGCGAAGAAGACGCTGCTGGAAGTCGCGACCGAAGCGAAGCTGTCGGTCGGGTTCCTGTCCCAGGTCGAGCGCCATCTCACGGGCATCTCGCTGTCGTCGCTCGTCAACGTCGCGAAGGCGCTCGACGTGCCGCTCGGCGCGCTGATCGACCAGCCGCGCCAGGCGCAGCCCGATTCGCGCGCAGGCAGCCGCAAGCCGTACGCGCTCGACGCCAGGTCGCAGTGGTACGAGCGCCTCTCCACCACGTTCGACGGCAGCCAGATCAACGCGCTCAAGGTGCGGATGATGGAAGGCTACCGCTCGGAATGGGTGGCGCACGGCGGCGACGAATTCGTGTACGTGCTGGCCGGCCGGATCTGCTACACGGTCGGCAAGAAGGATTACCCGCTGTCGCCCGGCGACTCGCTGCACTTCGACGCGCGCAAGCGGCATCGGGTCGCCAATGTGGGCGACGGGCCGGCCGAGGTGATCGCGGTCGGCACGCTGCCGCTGTTCGACGACCATGGCACCGGGTTCGTGTCCGCGACGATGGACATCGGCAATCCGGCGCCCGTCGTACGCGCGAGCCGCCGCGGGCCGGCGCCCAAACGAGCGAATCGTGACGCCGACGCGGCACGTCCCGCCGGCGCGGCAGAAAAGGAAAAGAAGGCTGCGGCCAAGCCGCGCGCATCCGCCGGCAAACGTCCGGCGGCCGCCAAGCCGGCGCGCAAGAAGAAGTCGTAACGGTTGTTGCGAGGCAGACGCGCGACGCACGCCCTTCCGCCCCCCTATTCGCCGATCCCGAGCGACTGCGCGACGGCCTCGATCCGCGCGCGATGCACGGCTTCCCTGATCTTCTCCGTCTCGTTGCCGATGCCGCGCGCGATCGCGCCGGCATCGACGCTGCGCGCGGCCGCGAGCGCGACGCGCAGCCGCTCGGCCTGCGGATACGGCTGCGCATCGAGCCCGAGCCGCCCGCGCGCATCCGATTCGCACGCCTGCAGCATCTCGGCGAAACGCGCCGGCTTGCGCAGCGCGTCGCTGCGCTCGAACAGCCGCACCAGCGCGGCTGCGCCCATCTCCATCACGCGATGCAGGTTGCCGTGCTCGCGCGCGACCACGAGTGCGAGATCGCGGCATTCGTTCGGCACGCGCAGGCGCTCGCACAACGGCTTGAGCAGATCGACGCTGCGGCCCTCGTGGCCGACGTGGCGCGGCAGCACGTCGGCCGGCGTCGTCGCCTTGCCGAGATCGTGCGTGAGCGCCGCGAAGCGCACCGGCAGCGAGTAGCCCTGCTTCGCCGCATAGTCGACCACCATCATCACGTGCACGCCCGTGTCGACCTCCGGGTGGTAGTCGGCGCGCTGCGGCACGCCCCACAGCGCATCGACCTCGGGCAGGATGCGCGCGAGCGCGCCGCACTCGCGCAGCACCGCGAACATCCGCGACGGCTTCGCCTCCATCAGCCCGCGCGCGATTTCCTGCCATACGCGTTCGGGCACGAGCGCGTCGACCTCGCCCGCGTCGACCATCCGCCGCATCAGCGCGAGCGTTTCGTCCGCGACCGTGAAATCCGCGAACCGCGCGGCGAAGCGTGCGATGCGCAGGATCCGCACCGGATCCTCGACGAATGCATCGCTCACATGCCGGAACACGCGCGCACGCAGGTCGGCCTGCCCATCGAACGGATCGATCACGGGCCCGACCAGCTCGCCCTCCGGGTTCACTTCGCGCGCCATCGCGTTGATCGTCAGGTCGCGCCGCGCGAGATCCTCGTCGAGCGTCACGTCCGGCGCGTAATGGAACTGGAAGCCGTGATAGCCGGCCGCCGTCTTGCGCTCGGTGCGCGCCAGCGCGTACTCCTCCTGGGTCCGCGGATGCAGGAAGACCGGGAAATCCTTGCCGACCGGCCGGAAACCCTGCGCGGCCATCTGCTCGGGGGTCGCGCCCACCACCACGTAGTCGCGGTCCTGCACGGGCACGCCGAGCAATTCGTCGCGGATAGCGCCGCCTACTGCGTAGATGTTCATGGCCGGGGCTCGTATTCGGCGATCACGTTCGTTTCGCGGCGCGCGGCGTCGATCCACCGCTGGACGGCCGGCAGCACGGTCACGCGGGCCGCATAGCCGGCCGCGTCCGGCGACAGGCCGGGCTCGTACGTGTTGAAGCGCATCACGACCGGCGCGTACATCGCGTCGGCGATCCCGAATTCGCCGAACAGGAACGGCCCGCCCGATGCCTCGAGACACGCGCTCCACAGCGCATCGATGCGCGCGACATCGGCGAGCGCCTCGGGCGTCGCGCCGCGACCCGGCATCGATGCGCGCACGTTCATGCCCATCTGCGTGCGCAGCGCCGCGAAGCCCGAATGCATCTCGGCCGCGACGCAGCGCGCATGGGCGCGCTCGAGCGGATCGGCTGGCCACATCGGAAACTGCGGATAGCGTTCGGCGAGCGTCTCGGCGATCGCGAGCGAATCCCAGATCGCGACGCCGTGGTCGTCGATCAGGCACGGCACCTTGCCGGACGGCGAATACTCGAGGATACGTGCGGCCGTGTCGTCGTGGCGCAGCTCGATCGCGATCTCGTCGAACGGGATGCCGAAATGCGCGAGCAGCAGCCACGGCCGCATCGACCACGACGAGTAGTTCTTGTCTCCAATGACGAGTTTCATGACGGGGTTCCGGAAAACGCGAAGGTGGAAAGGGATGCGCTGCCGGCCTAGCGGCGCGAGCGGAACCAGTCGAACCGGGAGCGCTGCGCGGCATGGCCGAGATACGCGGGCGCGATGCTTTCGAGACTCGCGGGCGAGATCCCGAGCTCCGGCGCAAGCGGCCCCGACAGCACGTTCGGCACCGACATCGTCGCGAGATTGTCGCGCGTGAGCACGGGCTCGCCGGGCAGGCATTCGAACACGGTCGCCTGCAGCCGCGCGAGCGCGTCGGGCAGCCGCACGATACGTGCCTGCCGGCCGACCAGCTTGCCGCAATAGCGCACCAGCTGCTCGAGCGTGTAGACGGTCGGGCCACCGAGTTCGTAGGTCTTGCCGTGTGCGGCCGCGAGATCGAGCGTGTTGACGAACGCGCGCACGACATCGCCGACGAACACGGGCTGGAAGCGCGCATCGGGCATCGCGAGCGGCAGCACGGGCACCGTGCGCTGCAGGTTCGCGAACGTGTTGAGGAATGCATCGCCGGGGCCGAACACGACCGACGGGCGGAAAATCGTCAGCGCGAGCGAATCGGTTGCCGCGATCGCATGCAGCGCGGCCTCGCCGTCGCCCTTCGAGCGCTGGTACATGCTCGCGCCGTGCGAATCGGCGCCGAGCGCGCTCATGTGCAGCACGCGCTGCACGCCCACCTCGGTGCAGGCGGTCGCGAGCGCGGCCGGCAGCGTGACGTGCGCGCGCTCGAAGCCGGGCCCGTACGGCGTGCCGCGCCCGCCGTGCAGCACGCCGACGAGGTTGATCGCCGCGTGCGCACCGGCGACGAAGCGCGCGAGCGTGCGCGTGTCGAGCGCTTCGAGTTCGACGATTTCGACCGGCAGCATCTGCAGGTGGCGCGCGTGGTCGCGCCGGCGCGTGCCGATCCGTACCTGCTTGCCGGCGTCGATCAGCGCATTGACGAGCCGGCTGCCGATGAAACCGGTGCCGCCCAGCAGCGCGACGGTCTGGCGATCCATGGTTCGAGACCTCTAAGGGGCTGTTCACGCTAATAACGGGCTTGCGCTGGCCGCCAGCCCCGCGAATGTTTTTTTCCAAACAGGGGAGCGAGCCCGTTATTAGCGTGAACAGCCCCCCTAAACACTGCCGCGTCTCGCGCGGCAATGTGAAGATTGCGTATCAGGGCGAGATCATGCCTAGACGTTTCTTCAACGACTGCGGTTTGCCCTCGAAGAGCGCCGCGTAATAGACGGTGTTCGACAGCACGTTCTTCACGTAGTCGCGCGTCTCGTTGAACGGAATCGTTTCTGCGAAGATCGCGCCTTCGACCGGCTGCGTCAACACCTGGCGCCACTGGCGCGGCCGGCCCGGGCCCGCGTTGTAGCCGGCCGTGGCGAGCACCGGCGAGCTGTCGAAGTTGTTGTAGATGTCCGCCAGGTACCACGTGCCGAGCTGGATGTTGGTATCGATGTCGTGCATCTGCGTGCGCGAGATCGTGCCGAGGCCCAGCTTCTTCGCGACCATCTGCGCGGTGGCCGGCATCAGCTGCATCAGGCCGCCCGCGCCCACCGACGAACGCGCGCTCGTGATGAAGCGCGACTCCTGGCGGATCAGCCCGTACGCCCATTCGGTGTCGAGGCCCGTCGACTGCGCGTAGCGCTCGACGATGTTGCGGTACGGCGACGGGTAGCGCAGCGTGAAGTCGTGCTCGGCCTTCGTGCGGTCGGCCGTGTTGACCGTGCGGTCGAGCAGGTCGACGCGCTTGCCGTATTCGGCTGCGGCCAGCAACTGGCGATCGGTCATCCCGCGCAGCGGCCAGTTCCATTCGCGGTTGCCTTCGAGGCGCAGGTTCAGTGCGTAGAAACGCTGCGCGAGCGCGAAGCCCGGGATCTTGCCCATCGCGTCGATCTCGGCGTCGCTCACCTTCGTGCGCGGCGGGATCGTCGTGCGCTGGCCGAGCTCTTCGCCGGCGAGCTGCCCGTAGAAGTTGTACTGGCCCGCGACCTGCTCGAATTCCTGGTTCGCCTGCAGCGTGTCGCCGCTCTGCTTGAGCGCGCGCGCATGCCAGTAGATCCACGCCGGATCGTCACGCAGCGACGGCGGCATCTGCTCGATCGACCAGCGCACCATCGGCCAGTTGCCGGCGAGCAGCGCGGCGCGCGTGCGCCATTCGTAGCCCGGGTTCGACAGCGGCGCATTCGTGGATTTCGCGTACCAGACCGACGCGAGCGGCGAGCGCTTGATCGCGCCCTGGTAGCCGATCGCGCCCCACGCGATCGCCTGTTCCTGCTTGGTCAGCGAGGCGGCGACCGACGTCAGCATCCCGGCTGCCGCGTCCGGATCGTTGCGCGCCATGCGGCCGAGCGCGATCAGCGCGAGCTGGTGCGACGTCGCGTCGGGGCCGATGCCGCGCGCGAGGTACAGCGGCGGCGCGCTCGTCGCCTGGTCGAAGGCGACCGGGCGCGGGCCGAGCGCGTCGACGATCTTGCCGCCGATCGTCGTGTAGTTCTGCTCGTACGCGAGGCGCGCCTGCTGCCACACGTCGTCGCTCGTGAACTGCTGGTTGACCGTCAGCGCGGTGATCAGGTCGACGCACGCGTCGCCGTAATTCTTCGGCTCGACGAGCAGCGCGCGCGCCGCATCGGCGACGTTCTCGCCGCGTGCCGCGCGCGATTCGAGCGCATAGCACTTGACCTGCGTGTCGTCGTCGAGCACGAAGCGCTTGTATTGATCGTCGAAGTTGCGCCAGTCGTGGCGCGCGCCGAGCACGAGCAGGTAATCGTTGCGCAGGCGGTCGGCGATTGCCTGGCCGTCGTAGCGCTGCAGGAACGCCTGCACGGGCGCGTCCGGCGCGTCCACGCGCGCGCGGCCCGTCGAATCGAACAGCTGCGGCTTGATCTGGAAATACTCGACGTAGGACGGCACCGGATAGTTCGGGATCGTCGACGCGAGCTGCGCGGCTTTCGCGGCGTCGTTGCGGCGCGCGGCTTCACGAAGCTGCACGAAGGTCTGGTCGTCCCCGGAGACCGTATCGTCGTTCGGTGCGGCGCACGCGGCCGTGCCCGCGACGAGCGCGGCGGCTGAAAGCGTCAGCGCGACCGCGCGATATACTCGAAAAAGGCTGTTCGACATCGTTTTGAATGGAGCGCGAATTGAGCGAAAGCATAGCACGCAACCCTGTGCCAAACCCGAAGGTTGCACTACGCAAAACGCTGTCCGGCGCGCGTCGCGACGCCGCGTCGCAACCCGCTGTGAATGCCGCGCTCGACGCGCGGCTGCGCATGCTGCTCGACCGGCTCGCGCCGCGCACGGTCGGGTTCTACTGGCCGCTGCCGGGCGAATTCGATGCACGCGACGCGGTGCTCGCCTGGTGCGCGGCCGGTGCCGGCCGGTGCGCCGCGCTGCCCGTGATCGACGAGCGGCACACGCCGCTCGAGTTCCATGCGTGGGACCCGCACACGCCGATGCGCGAAGGCCATCACCGGATTCCGGAGCCGGCGTCGGGAATCGTCGTCGTGCCCGACCTGCTGCTGATTCCCTGCGTGGGATTCGATCCGCAGCGCTACCGGCTCGGCTACGGCGGCGGCTACTACGACCGCACGCTCGCCGCGTGGCCGGGCAGCGAGCTGCCCGTGACGGTCGGTATCGCCTATGAAGCGTGCCGCGTCGATGCGCTGCCGGCCGAGGCGCACGATCACGCGCTGCGCTGGATCGTAACCGACGGCGCGCTGTACCCGGCCGCCGGATGAGGCGGCGGGCGGCGTCGCATCCGTCGTCGCACGCCCGTCAGCGCATCGCCGCACGCCCTCCCTGGCGCAACCGTTTACAGCGACGCTGCCGCGCGCGCGGCCGTGTCGTACAGGCCCGATGCGTTGCGCAGCAATTGCGCCGCGTCGCCGATCTGCTCGTTGGTGAGCCCGCTGTCCTTCAGCGTCTCGATCAGGCAGTGCTCGCGCACCTCGCGGTACTTCAGGCACAGGTCGCGGCCCGCGTCGGTCGCGAAGAAGAACACTTCCTTGCCGCTCTTCTCGCTCTTCACATAGCCGCGGGCGATCAGTTTTTTCAGCGCATAGGTCGCGACGTGCGTATCCTCGATATTGAGCACGAAGCAGATGTCGGCGAGCTTCTTCTTGCGTTCGCGATGGCTGACGTGATGCAGGAGCGACACCTCGACCGCCGTCATGTCCTTCGCGCCCGCCGCCGACATGCAGCGCACCATCCACCGGTTGAACGCGTTGCCCGCCATGATGAGCCCGTATTCGAGCTCCGACAGCTCCGCGCTCGAATCGGAAACGAGGTGTTCGGATGACACGATCTTGGTCGCAGGACGCTTCATGGAAAGGCGGCGCAAGCCGGATGACAGGGTGTGCCGAGTGTACGCCAGAAGCCCCGGCATCCGGGCTAGGCGAAAACGCTTATTGGGAAGTTGTCGATATTTTATTGACAATGTGCGCTAACATTGCCGTCCGAACCGTGCCAGTCCGATGACGCAACCCCGCTTTTATCCGCTCGGCGATGCCGCCCTCGTCTGCGAGGTGCCGCCGCCCGCCACGCTCGATTGCCAGCGCCGCGTCTGGGCCGTTGCCGAGGCCGCGCGTGCGTGGCCCGACGTGGTGGACGTCGTGCCCGGCATGAACAATCTGACGATCGTGTTCGACGCGCTCGCCACGACGGCCGAGTCGCTCACGCCGGCGCTGCGCGACGCGTGGGAAACGGCCGACGTCGAGCACGCGGACGGCCGCGAGGTCGAGATCCCGGTCGAGTACGGTGGAGCCGCCGGCCCCGATCTTCCCGCCGTCGCCGCGCACACCGGCCTGTCGGTCGACGAGGTCGTCGCGCGCCACGCGGCCGGCGCATACGTCGTGTTCTTCGTCGGCTTCCAGCCGGGCTTCGCGTATCTCGGCGGGCTCGACGCCACACTGCACACACCGCGCCGCGCGGCGCCGCGCCTCGAGGTGCCGGCCGGCTCGGTCGGCATCGGCGGTGCGCAGACGGGCATCTACCCGGCCACGTCGCCCGGCGGCTGGCAGCTGATCGGCCGCACGTCGCACGTGCTGTTCGATCCGGCGCGGCCCCAGCCGACGCTGCTGCTGCCCGGCGACCGCGTGCGCTTCACCATTGCGGGAGTCGACACGCGATGACCCAGAGCAACGCACCGGGCACCATCGAGGTGGTGCGGGCCGGCCCGCTGTCCACCGTGCAGGATCTCGGGCGCCGCGGCACACGCCATCTCGGCGTCGCGCAGGGTGGCGCACTCGACGGCCTCGCGCTCGAGGTCGGCAACCGGCTGGTCGGCAACCGCCCCGACGCCGCAGCGGTCGAGATCACGATCGGCCCGGCCGCCTTCCGCTTCACGCGCGCGACCCGCATCGCGATCACCGGCACCGAGTTCGGTGCAACGCTCGACGGCCAGCGCGTATATTCATGGTGGAGCCTGCCGGTCGAGGCCGGGCAGACGCTCGTGCTGCCGGCCGCGAAACGCGGCATGCGCGGCTACCTGTGCATCGCCGGCGGCATCGACGTGCTGCCGATGCTCGGCTCGCGCAGCACCGATCTCGCGTCGCGCTTCGGCGGCCTCGGCGGCCGCGCGCTGCGCGACGGCGATCGCCTCCCGGTCGGCGTGCTTCCGGCCGGGATGGGTTGCCTCGCGGCCGATGCGCCCGAATTCGGCGTAAAGGCGCCGGCGTGGTGCGCGTTCGTGCGCGTCGACGAGCCGCCGCGGCGCCACCGCCCCGCGCATGCGCCGTGGGCGATGCCCGTGCGCGTGCTGCCGGGCCCCGACTACGCGTCGTTCGCCGCCGACTCGCAGCAGGCGTTCTGGGATGAAGAATGGCTGGTCACGGCGAACAGCAACCGCATGGGCTATCGGCTTGCCGGCGTCGAACTCGTGCGCGAGCGGCCGGCCGAGCTGCTGTCGCACGCGGTGCTGCCCGGCACGATCCAGGTGCCGCCGAACGGCCAGCCGATCGTGCTGATGCACGACGCGCAGACCACCGGCGGCTACCCGAAGATCGGCACGGTGATCCGTGCGGACCTGTGGAAACTCGCGCAGGCGCGGCTCAACCTGCCGATCCGCTTCGTGCGCACGACACCCGACGCCGCGCGCGCCGCCCTGACCGCAGAACGTGCCTATCTGCGGCAGATCGACATCGCGATCGACATGCGCGAGGAAGCGCGCCGCCGCGCCCAGTCGCAAGCGGCGTGACAATGGCGGTAGCAGTACAGGAGACGGGCCACGCAATCAGTGGACGAGGAACATCATGGAAATCGATCTGAATGCCGATCTCGGCGAAGGAGGCGGTTCGGACGAGGCGCTGCTCGACCTCGTGACGTCCGCGAACATCGCATGCGGGTGGCATGCGGGCGGTGCGAACGCGATGCGCGACTGCGTGCGCTGGGCCGTGCAGAAAGGCGTGGCGATCGGCGCGCATCCGAGCTTTCACGATCCGGAGAATTTCGGCCGCAAGGAAATGCAGCTGCCGGCCGGCGACATCTACGCGGGCGTGCTGTATCAGCTCGGCGCGCTGTCGGCGATCGCGCAGGCCGAGGGCGGGCGCATTGCGCACGTGAAGCCGCACGGCGCGCTGTACAACCAGGCCGCGCGCGACCCGATGATCGCCGATGCGGTGGTGTCCGCGGTCCGCGATTTCGACCCGTCGCTCGCGGTGTTCGGGCTCGCGAACAGCGTGTTCGTCGCGGCCGCTCGGCACGCGGGGCTCGCCGCGGTGGAGGAAGTGTTCGCCGACCGCGGCTACCGCGCGGACGGCTCGCTCGTGCCGCGCAACCAGCCCGGCGCGCTGATCGACGACGAGGACACGATGATCGCGCGCACGCTGGACATGGTGCGCAGCCGCCAGGTACGCGCGATCGGCGGCGAATGGGTGATGCTCAATGCGCAGACCGTCTGCCTGCACGGCGACGGGCCGCATGCGCTGGTATTCGCGAAACGGATTCGCGCCGCGCTCGAGGCGGTGGGTGTCGACGTGGTCGCGCCCGGCATGCTGCAGGCCGACGAACGCGCCTGATCCGGCCAATCGCGCAGGCGGACGCAAATCCGTCGCACAAAAGAAAAAAAGCGCCCTCGTGGCGCTTTTCCGTTGGCGCAATCGCTGCGGCTTCGCCGTCTGTCGATTCGCCCCCCGAAACCGTCTTGCGACGGTGACCGGAAAAAACTTCCGGATTAAAAAACGTCCGCCGCCGAGCGATCACTGCCTTCCCCGGTCAGACGACGGAACGTTGCTTATCTGCAAGTCGGCCTGCATGCATGTGTGTCCGACGATGATTGGCCCCGCCGTACATGCAGACACTCCGCGGCCGGCACGTGCTTCACGTGCCGGCAACGCTAACCCCGCGCTTATTTCTGCTACCCCGTAGAACTTATCTATTCTTTTCATTTTTTCAACTTGTGGGATGAAGAATAGATATTGGCCGAACGGGATGTCAATCGTTTTAAACGCTATTTTCCGACGATTCGAGGGTTTTCCTTATCGATTGCCGCCCACGCGCGGGCGTCCCGCGGCATGCGCGCGAGGTCGATCAAACAGGGGAAGATCATTGCGGGCCGTCGGGCGCGATCAGCTCGCGTCGACCTGATACCCTTGCTGGCGCAACAATTCGAGCACGCCGCGCGGGCCGCCCAGATGCAGCGCGCCGATCGCGACGAACAGTGGCCGGTTCGGTGCGGCGATTGCCGTCATCCGTGCAACGAAGCGCCGGTTGCGCTCGTACACGATCTTGTTGTCGATCGACGCCGACAACGCCTTCGAACGTGCGAGCCGTTCGCTCTTCGCGACCGCCCATGCCGAGATCGCATCGGCGTCGCCAATTCGCCACAGCCGGTGCAGCGCCTTGATGTCGTCGGCGTTCTGCGCCGGTGTCTGCACCATGTCCTGCGCGAGCATCTCGCGCTGCTCGGCCAGCGTCAGCCCGGTGAACGCGCGCATCTGTTCGGCGAGCGTCTCGAGCCCGATCACGCGGCCGCCCTTCTTCTTCAGGAACACGTTCTGCAGCTGCGCCTCGGTGCCGTACTCGGTCTGCAGGCCGGCCGACAGCGAATCGTAGGTCTCGACGACGAGCGCCGCGAGCCACGGCCGCATCTTGCGGATCTCGGCGAGCGCGGCCGGGTTGCCGCGCAGGCGCGCCGCGAGCCGCTGCCACAGCGGCTCCGGCAGCAGGCGCTGCAGGCACGGGTAGCGGCATACGCCGTACTTCGACACGTCGTCCTGCGATTCGAGCAGGTCGTCGGGCGACAGCTCGAGCGCCAGGGTGGGCGACGCGGCGAGCGCCGCGAGGATGCGCGGCCGGAACGGCTGCGCGCTCGGGTAATCGGACGGATCGCCCGTGTGCAGCGTGCCGAGCACGTAGAGCGTGACCCGGCCCTTGGTCGCGACGTAGAACGGCATGCGCGCGGGCTGCACGCGCACGGTGCCGCGCGACACCGTGCCGTCCGACACGGCGGGCGCGTGGAAACCCGGCAGGCTCATGCCGGGCGGCGGGACTTGCGACGGATGGATCGGTGAAGTGGCCGGCGCGCGCCCTTCGGCGCGCGCGGATTCGACGGGAACCACGAGGCTGGCCGCCACGCACGCGCCGGCCAGCGCCGCGCCCGTGACCGTACGCACGCTCCAGCGCCGCGCGTCGCGGTACGCGCGCATCACGCGCGCACCGCTTGCCCCCGCACGGCGCACGCCGGACGCGCGCGCCGCCAACGCTTCAGGCATTCGCCTCCCCTACCTCCTCGGCCCGATGGCAGGCCACACGCCGGCCGTCGACCTCGCGCAGCAGCGGCTCCTCGGCACGGCAGCGCTCGACCGCATACGGGCAGCGCTGGTGGAACGCGCAGCCCGACGGCGGATTGAGCGGCGACGGCAGTTCGCCCTGCAGCTTGATCTGCACGCGGCGGTCTTCCTCGAAGATCGCCGGCGTCGCCGACATCAGCGCGCGCGTGTACGGATGGCGCGGCCGCGCGTAGATCGTCGCCTTGTCGCCGAGCTCGGCGACGCTGCCGAAATACATCACCATCACGTCGTCTGCGACGTGCTCGACCACCGCCAGGTTGTGCGAGATGAACACGTAGCTCGTCTTGAACTGCTCCTGCAGATCCATGAACAGGTTCAGGATCTGCGCCTGGATCGACACGTCGAGCGCCGACACCGGCTCGTCGGCGACGACGATGCGCGGATCGAGGATCATCGCGCGCGCGATCGCGACACGCTGGCGCTGGCCGCCCGAGAACATGTGCGGATAGCGCTTCGCATGCTCGGGCCGCAGGCCGACCGTGCGCATGATCTGCGCGATGCGCGCGGCGCGCTCGGCGGCCGTCAGGTTCGCGTTGATCTCGAGCGGCTCGGAAAGCGTCTGCTCGACGGTCTTGCGCGGGTTGAGCGATGCGAACGGGTTCTGGAACACCATCTGCACGCGGCGGCGCAGGTCGGCGACCGTCTCGCGGCTTGCACCGGCGACGTTCTTGCCGTCGATCGTCAGGCTGCCCGCCGTCGGCGTCTCGATCATCGTCAGCTGGCGGGCGAGCGTCGACTTCCCGCAGCCCGATTCGCCGACGACGGCGAGCGTCTTGCCGCGCTTCAGCGAGAACGACACGCCGTTCAGCGCCTTCACCGTGCCCTGCCCGAACATCCCGCGCTTCACCGAATAGTGCTTCGCGAGGCCGTCGGCCACCAGCACGGCTTCCTCATCGTGCGACACGTGAGGCGTTTGATTGACTGCATTCATCGTGCACCTCCCGTCAGGTCGAGATTGGAAACGTTGAGCGGCTTGATGCAGCGCGCGCGCATCGCATCGTTGGCCGGCACCAGCGTGTCGAGCGCCGGCCGCGCCTTGCGGCAGTCGTCGACGACGTACTTGCAGCGCGGCGCGAACAGGCACCCGGACGGGCGATCATCACGGCCCGGCACCATGCCGGGCAATGCGGCAAGGCGACGCGCCCCCTTATTGTGCTCGGGAATCGCCGCGAGCAGCGCTTCGGTATACGGATGATGCGGCGCGCGGAAGATGTCGGGCACGCGGTTGGTCTCGATCACCTCGCCCGCGTACATCACCGCGACGCGCTGCGCGACCTCCGACACCACGGCCAGGTCGTGCGAGATCAGCACGAGCGCCATCCCGCGCTCCTTCTGCAGCTTCACGAGCAGGTCCATGATCTGCGCCTGGATCGTCACGTCGAGCGCGGTGGTCGGCTCGTCGGCGATCAGGAGCTTCGGGTTGCACGCGACGGCCATCGCGATCATCACGCGCTGGTTCATCCCGCCCGACATCTGGTGCGGGAACGACGCGATGCGGTTCTTCGCATCGGGAATGCCGACCTGGTCGAGCAGTTCGAGCGCACGCCGGTGCAGCGCGTCGCCGCGCAAGCCTTCGTGCAGCTTCAGCACCTCCTTGATCTGGTAGCCGACCGTATAGCTCGGGTTCAGGCTCGTCAGCGCGTCCTGGAACACCATCGCGATGTCCTTGCCGACGATCTTGCGGCGCGCCTTCGGCGACGCCTTCAGCAGGTCGACGCCGTTGAACGTGACTTCGTCTGCCGTCACCTTGCCCGGCGCATCGATCAGGCCCATCAGCGCCATCATCGTCACGCTCTTGCCCGAGCCCGATTCGCCGACGACGCCCACCACCTCGCCCGGCGCGATCGACAGGTTGATCCGGTCGACCGCGGGCAGGCCGTTGAAGTTCACCGCGAGATTGCGGATGGTCAGAAGATTGTGGCTCATATCAGGCCATCCGTTTCAGTTTGGGATCGAGCGCGTCGCGCAGCCCGTCGCCGAGCAGGTTGATCGCGAGCACCGAAATCAGGATCGACAGGCCCGGCATCGTCACGATCCACCATGCGTTGTCGATGTAGTCGCGCGCGGAGGCCAGCATCGCGCCCCACTCGGCGGTCGGCGGTTGCACGCCGAGGCCGAGGAAGCCGAGCGCGGCCGCGTCGAGGATCGCCGACGAGAAGCCGAGCGTCGCCTGCACGATCAGCGGCGCCGTGCAGTTCGGCAGCACCTGCGAGAACATCAGGCGCAGCGTGCCGGCACCGGCCACGCGCGACGCCGTCACGTACTCCTTCTGCAGCTCGCCGAGCGCCGATGCGCGCGTCAGGCGCACATAGGCCGGCAGCGCGACGATCGCGATTGCGAACATCGTGTTGGTGAGGCCCGGGCCGATGATCGCGACGACCGCGACCGCGAGCAGCAGCGACGGCAGCGCGAGCAGCACGTCCATGATGCGCATCACGGGCGTGTCGGCCCACTTCTGGAAGAACGCGGCGACGAGCCCGAGCACGATGCCGGGGATCAGCGCGAGCACGACCGACACGAAGCCGATCCAGAACGACATCCGCGCGCCGAACATCAGGCGCGAAAGAATGTCGCGGCCCGCTTCGTCGGTGCCGAGGATGAATTTCCAGTTGCCGCCCTCGAGCCAGGCGGGCGGGATCTTCACGAAGTCGCGGTATTGCTCGACCGGGCTGTGCGGCGCGACCAGCGGCGCGAGCAGCGCGACCAGGATCAGCACGATCACGACGACGCCGGCGCCGACGGCGCCGCGGTTGCGCGAGAAGTTGGCCCAGAACTCGCGCAGCGCGAGCGCACGGCCGCCGGCCGGCGCGGATTCGGTCGGCAGGGTGTTTTGCAGATTGCTCATGGAATTACCTCGTGTGGCGGATGCGCGGATTCAGCACGCCGTACAGCAGGTCGACGACCAGGTTCACGACGATCACGAGCGTCGCGATCAGCAGGATGCCGCCCTGGACGACCGGATAGTCGCGGCGGCCGATCGCATCGATCAGCCACTTGCCGACACCGGGCCACGAAAAGAGCGTCTCGGTCAGCACGGCGCCTGCGAGCAGCGTGCCGATCTGCAGGCCGATCACGGTGACGACCGGGATCAGCGCATTGCGCAGCGCATGCACGACGACCACGCGCGCGGGCGACAGCCCCTTCGCGCGTGCGGTGCGGATGTAGTCCTCGCGCAGCACTTCGAGCATCGACGAGCGCGTCATCCGCGCGATCACCGCGAGCGGGATCGTGCCGAGCACGATCGCGGGCAGGATCAGGTGGCTGACCGCCGACTTGAACGCGCCTTCGTCCGGCGCGAGCAGCGCGTCGATCAGCATGAAGCCCGTCGGGTGCGGGAAGTCGTATTCGACGGCGATGCGCCCCGACACGGGCGTCCAGCCGAGGGTCGACGAAAACACCATGATGAGGATCAGCCCCCACCAGAAGATCGGCATCGAGTAGCCGGTGAGCGCGGTGCCCATCACGCCATGGTCGATGACGGAGCCGCGCCGCAGCGCGGCGATCACGCCGGCCGGCAGCCCGACCGCGAGCGCGAACACGAGTGCGCACAGCGACAGCTCGACGGTCGCCGGGAAGCGCGCGAAGAACTCGCCCGCGACGCTCGTGTTGGTGATGATCGACATGCCGAGGTCGCCATGCAGCGCCCGGCCGATGTAGTGGAGGTACTGCATGGGCAGCGGCTGGTCGAGCCCGAGGCGTTTCATCGCCTCTGCATGCATCGCGGGATCGACGCCGCGCTCGCCCATCATCACTTCGATGGGGTCGCCCGGTATCAGGTGAATCAGCGCAAACGCCAGGATGGTGATGCCGATGAAAGTCGGGATCACCATGCCCACGCGGCGCAACACGAATGTGAACATGATGCGTCTCGTATTTTCTTGTGGGAAATGTGCGACCGGCGACGGGAAGCTTTTGGCCTCCCGCCGCCGGATGAATTAGCCGGTCTCGGTCTTCGTATACAGCTTACGCCGGGCGTGTTACTTCACGCTAACACCGTCGAAGCGGGCATAGCCGAGCGGCTCGATACGCATGTCGACCACGGTCTTGCGCACCGGCTGGTAGACCGTCGAGTTCGCGATCGGCGAGAACGGCAGCTGTTGCGCGAAGATCTGCTGGGCCTGCGTGTAGAGCTTCGTGCGCGCGTCCTGGCCCGTCGTCGTGCGGCCCTTCTGAACCAGCTCGTCGAACGGCTTGTAGCACCAGTGCGAGAAGTTGTTGCCCTTGATCGCTTCGCAGCCGAGCAGCGTGCCGAGCCAGTTGTCCGGATCGCCGTTGTCGCCCGTCCAGCCGATCAGCATCGTGTCCTGCTCGCCGCCGTGCGCGCGCTTGATGTACTCGCCCCACTCGTACGTGACGATCTTCGCCTTCACGCCGATCTTCGCCCAGTCGGCCTGGATCATCTCGGCCATCAGGCGGGCGTTCGGGTTGTACGCGCGCTGCACGGGCATCGCCCACAGCGTGATCTCGAAACCGTTCGGGAAGCCTGCCTTCGTAAGCAGCGCCTTCGCCTTCGCGGTGTCGTACGCGGCCATCTTCAGGTTCTTGTCGTACGACCATTGGGTCGGCGGCATCGGTGCGGTAGCAGCCTGGCCGGCGCCCTGGTAGACGGACTCGAGGATCGCCTTCTTGTTGATCGCCATGTCGAGCGCCTGACGCACTTCGAGCTTGTCGACCGGCTTGTGCTCGACGTTGTACGCGAGATAGCCGAGGTTGAAGCCGGCCTGCGACGGCATGTCGACGTTCGAATCGGCCTTCAGCGTCGCGATGTCGGCCGGGCGCGGATAGCTCATCACCTGGCATTCGTTGCGCTTGATCTTCTGCACGCGCACGCCCGGATCCGGCGTGATCGAGAAGATCAGCTTCGACAGCTTCACTTCGCCCTTCTTCCAGTAGTCAGGATTGCCGTCGAAACGGATCGTCGCGTCCTTCGTGTAGCTGCGGAAGATGAACGGGCCCGTGCCGACCGGCTTCTGGTTGATGTCGGCGGCCTTGCCGGCCTTCATCAGCTGATCGCCGTATTCGGCCGACAGGATCGACGCGAATTCCATCGCCATGTTCTGGATGAACGGCGCGTTCGGCTCGGCCAGCGTGAACTTCACGGTGTACGGATCGACCTTCTCGATCTTCGTGATCAGCTTGTCGAGGCCCATGTCGGTGAAGTACGGGAACGACACCGGGTATGCCTTGCGGAACGCATTGTTCGGGTCGAGCATGCGCTCGAACGAGAACAGCACGTCGTCCGCGTTGAATTCACGCGTCGGCTTGAAGAAGTCGGTCGTGTGGAACTTCACGCCGTGGCGCAGGTGGAACGTGTACACCTTGCCGTCGGACGACACGTCCCACTTCTCGGCGAGGCCCGGCTCGACCTTCGTGCCGCCGCGCTCGAACTCGACGAGGCGGTTGTAGACGGTGAACGTGGCGGCGGTGAAATCGACGCCGGTCGTAAACTGCGCGGAATCGAAACCCGCCGGGCTGCCTTCTGAGCAGTAGACGAGCGTTTTGTTCGGGATCTGTGCGAATGCAGAGCCCGCGACGCCGAGCGATGCCGCTGCCACGCCTGCAATGGCGGTAACACGCAGGGTGTGCAACAGACGGTTGTATTCCATGTTTCCTCCAGGTCTCCAGATCGGAACCGGCCCGCCCGGGGCCGGCGTACGCGGATATTACTTGAGCTAACGATGTGGCAACAAGGTGGAGAAAAAACTCTTCTAGATGCCCCGCCGGGTTTTTGCCGATTTTTAGTGTGGGTAAAAAATGCGAAAAGGCGCGCGAGCGGCCATTCCGTTCATTTCGCGCGTGTTTCGTTCGACGACTAAACAATTCGGGCGCGAACACGAAGGTTCGACGCACCGTTTCACCGTGTTCTGCAGCACATCGTTGCGTTTTGCGAAATGATCCGATGGCCGCCTTCAAATCGTCATGTCGTCATGCCGGCGCGTCGAGGTCGGCGCTGCGCGCGGGCACGAACGCGACCGCGACGATCGACAGCGCGATCCCGGCCATCACGTAGTAGGTCGGCGCGAGCGGCGTGCCCGTGACCTTGATCAGCCACGTGACGATGAACTGCCCGAAGCCGCCGAACAGCATCACCGCGACGTTGTACGCGATCGACAGCCCGGTCGAGCGCACGTTGGCCGGGAACAGCTCGGCGATCATCGCGCCGAACGGCCCGTAGTAGCCCGCGAGCGTGACCGACAGCACGGCCTGCACCGCGATCAGCCGCGCGATGCTCGGCGCCGCGTCGAGCCATGCGAACAGCGGATACATCAGCACGAGCGTGAGCGCCAGCGACCACAGCGACAGCCCCTTGCGGCCGATGCGATCCGACCACGCACCGGCGACCGGCGACAGCACCATCAGCAGCAGGTTGCCGACGATCACCGCGTAGAACGATTCCGCGTACGGCAGCTTCAGCTGCTTCACCGCGAAAGTCGGCAGATAGCTGATCAGCACGTAGATCGTCACCGTCAGCGCGATCACCGAGCCGAGCCCGCACAGCACCTCGCGCGGGTGGCGCGTGAACACGTCGCGAAGCGTCGCGCGGCGCGCGTTCTGCTGTGCATGCAGGAACGCTTCGGAATCGGCGAGATGGCGGCGGATGTAGAAGCCGATCGGGCCGATCACGAGCCCGAGGATGAACGGCACGCGCCAGCCCCAGTTGCGCAGCGCATCGTGCGACAGCCCGCGCGTGACGGCCGCACCGACGAGCGCGCCGATCAGCAGCGCGGCCGCCTGGCTCGCCATCTGCCAGCTGCCGTAGAAGCCGCGTTTCGAGAACGGCGCGGCCTCGATCAGCAGCGCCGTCGCGCTGCCGAATTCGCCGCCCGCTGAGAAGCCCTGCAGCAGCCGGCCGAGCACGATCAGGAGCGGGCCGCCGATACCGATCGCCGCATAGGGCGGCGCGACCGCGAGCAGGAAGATGCCGGCCGTCATCAAGAGGATCACGAGCGACAGCGCGGCCTTGCGGCCGGCGCGATCCGCGTACAGCCCGAACACGATGCCGCCGATCGGCCGCATGAAGAACGCGACGCCGAACGTCGCGGTGGTCAGCAGCAGCGACGAATATTCGCTGGAGGTCGGGAAGAACAGCTCGGCGATCACGACCGTCATGAAGCCGAATACCGTGAAGTCGTACCACTCGAGCGCGTTGCCGATCACGGCGGCCACGACCGCGCGCCGGTTCAGCGCACGCTCGGGCCGGATCGTTTTCGTTGAATTCGCAATCGTCGCCATGCGTGCCTCGTCCTCGTCAGTTCGCCGTGTCGGGCGGCGCGGCGCGCGGGGGGCCCGCGGCTCGCTGGTTTGCAGCGAGTGTAGAAAGCGACGGAACCGATTTCAAGCAATAAAAAACGCCCGCCATCGAACGACGGCGAGCGTTTCGGGGTTTTCGCCACAATGCGGCATCGCACGATGCCGCACCGGCCTCAACCCATCTTCGAGAAGGCGCTGCACCAGCCCTTCGCCGACACCTGCTTGCCGGGGAAGGCGCCGCACGGGCCCGAGGCCGAGCCCTTCTTGCCCTGGTACAGCATGCAGGCCGCACAATCCTGGCCCGCGGCGTATTTCGGATACTTCGTCTTGTCGACCTTGGTGGCATCGGCCTTGTAGCCGAGCGCCACTGCGGTCGGATCGGTTTCCGACAGCATCGGCGCATCAGCCAGCGCTTCGCGCGACAGCGCCAGCGCGGACACGGCACCAATGCTCGTAATCAGGAAACTCCGACGGGATGTTTTCATGGGGGACTCGCTCCAACGTTATCGGTTTGAAAGCTGTTCTGGCGACAGCCGTTCGACAGAATAACGCTCAAGCGAATAAATGTGCGCGCCGAAATTCCAGAGATAAGGAATTTCGCACGGCCGCCACACGGCCGATACGTACCCGCCACGTACCCGCCACGTATCCGCCACACACCCGCCACACACCCGCCACACACCCACCACGTACCCACCACACACTCGCCACGCCCGCCACGTCAGCGGTACGCCGCCATGTCGCCCACGCGCTGCGCGAGCGCGAGCGACGCGGTGAGCCCCGGCGACTCGATGCCGAACAGGTTCACGAGCCCGCGCACGCCATGCTGCGCGGCGCCCTGCACGATGAAATCGGCCGGCGGCTCGCCGGGCCCCGCGACCTTCGGCCGGATGCCCGCGTACGCCGGCTGCAGCGCGTCGTCGGGCAAGTCCGGCCAGAACGTGCGGATCGACGCGTAGAACGCGGTCGCGCGCGCGGGATCGACTTCGTAGCGCAGCGCATCGATCCATTCGACGTCCGGGCCGAAGCGCGCCTGGCCGCCGAGATCGAGCGTCAGGTGCACGCCGAGCCCCGCGCGGTCGGGCATCGGGTAGATCAGGTGCGAAAACGGCGCACGGCCCGACAGGCTGAAGTAGTTGCCACGCGCGAGATAGAGCGGCGGCACCCAGCGCGGGTCGAGGCCGTGCGTGCGGCGCGCCAGCGCCTGGGCGCCGAGGCCCGCGCTGTTGATCACGCAGGCGGCCTCGATCTCGGTCGGCGCGTCGCCGCCCGTGCGCACGACGAAGCGCCCGCCGCGCAGCACGTCGATCGATTCGACCGGGGATTTCAGCGCGCACACGGCGCCGTCGCGTTCCGCATCGCCGAGCAGGGCGAGCATCAGCTGGTGGCTGTCGACGATGCCGGTGGACGGCGAGAACAGCGCCTCGACGCATTCGAGCGCGGGCTCGAGCGTCTGCGCCTCGACGCGCGTGAGCGGCATCAGGTCGAGCACGCCGTTTTCGATCGCGCGCGCGGCGATCGCCTTCAACTGCTTCACCTGCGCGGCACTCGTGGCAACGAGCAGCTTGCCGGCGCGCCGGTGCGGCACGTGATGCGTCTCGCAGAATTCATACAACAGATCGCGCCCGTGCACGCACGACATCGCCTTCAGCGACCCGCGCGAATAGTAGAGCCCCGCATGGATCACTTCGCTGTTGCGCGAACTCGTACCCGTGCCGATCGCATCGGCGGCCTCGAGCACGAGCGTTTCGCGCCCGCGCGCGGCCAGTTCGCGCGCAATCGCCAGACCGACGACACCCGCGCCGATCACGACACAATCCATCTGCTCCATGACGTTTCGCGCCGCTAGCGCATCGAGGGGAGAGAAGAGAATTGTACGTCCCGGTTCACTTGCTTGCCGAGGGTCGTGCAGCGCATCGGGACGACGCCATGCATGACGTACGACGCACGGCACGACTCACGGCGCGCATGCGGCGCGCATACCGCCGCCGTGCGCGCCGCCCCGGTTCAGAAGCCGATCGGCCGGCGCTTCGCGGCGCCCTCGTCGGCCCGGATGTCGTGCGGCCCGATCGCATCGCGGCCGTCGAGCCGCGCGGCGCCGAATGCATGCAGCAGCGCGCGGCGCATCGTGCGCGGCGGTGTCGCGGCCAGCACGTCGAGCGCGTCGTCGCCGAGGGTGTCGGGGAAGCGCCGCCCCCACGCATGCGACGTGCGGATCTCGTCGTAGATCGTCTGCGCAATCCGGCGCGCACCGGCCGCATCGGGCGGCTCGATCTCGTACACGTTCATCCGGTTGAGCAGCGGCTCCGGAATCGCGTGCGCATCGTTCGCGGTCGCGATCCAGATCACGTTGCCCGCATCGATCGGCACTTCCGCGAATTCGTCGATGAACGCGCGCGCAGTGTCGTGCTCGAGCAACGCGTACAGCGCGCCGAGCGGATCGTATTGCGCGTCGCTGCCGGCCTTGTCGATCTCGTCGACCGCGATCACCGGGTTCGCGTAGCTGCCGTTCACGAGCGCATCGAACACCTTGCCGGGCTTCGCGTTCTTCCATTGCGACGACGCACCCGACAGGATCCAGCCGGCCGTCAGCGAACTCATCGGCACGTAGTGGTATGCGGTGCCGAGCAGCTGCGCGAGCGCCTTCGCGAAGTGCGTCTTGCCGATGCCCGGGGGCCCGAGCAGCAGGATCGGCATCAGTTCGAGCCGGTCGTCCGTTTCGAGGCACAGCGCGACCTGCTTGCGCACGTCGTCGAGCGGTTCGGCGAAATTGGGCAACGCCTCGCCGAGCGCGTCGAACGACGGCATCCGGTTCGGCTTCACGCAGAAGCGCAGGTTGCCCGTCTTGAGCATCCGCTCGTAGGTGGCGCGCAGTGCGTCGCTCGCGCTCTCGTTCAGGTCACTCAGCGCCGTCTCGACCTGCTCGAGGTCGTACACCGTGCTGAAGGACGCCACCGCCAGTTCCTGTTTCACCATCGCCGTCGTCATACCAACCTCGCTGCCGCTTGCTGTCACACGACCATCAGACCCTTACGATTTCAGTGTAGCGATCCCGCATCCCCGCGCAAGCAAGCAGCCGCGCGCGTCTGCTGCTAACACCCGCGCACGCTGCACGCCGGCGCACCGCGGCGTATGATCGTCGGTTCACCCACCCGCCGCACCGGCCCGGCCGACGGCGCCCGCGCGGCGCGTCGGCCCCCGTCCCGAAGGTATGCCGATGTCCGTCCCCCCTGCTTTCCCGCGCGTCGATGCGGATGCCGATGCGATCGGCGCCGTCGACGCGGCGCTCACGTCGCGCCGCGCGATCCGCGCGTTCCTGCCGACGCCCGTGCCGCGCGACACGCTCGAGGCGATCCTCGAAGCCGCGAGCCGCGCGCCGTCGGGCACCAACATCCAGCCGTGGCGCGTGTACGTCGCGACGGGCGCCACGCGCGATGCGCTCACCGCGGCCCACGACGATCCCGCGCGCGACGAGAAATACGTCGCCGAGTACGACTACTACCCGCGCGAATGGGTGTCGCCGTATATCGACCGGCGCCGCAAGGTCGGCTGGGACCTGTACGGCCTGTTGAACATCGGCCGCGACGAGAAGGCCCGCATGCATGCGCAGCACGCACGCAACTTCCGCTTCTTCGATGCGCCGGTCGCGCTGTTCTTCACGCTCGACCGAGTCATGATTAGGGGCTGTTTGCCTGCGGAACGTGCATGCGAATGGCCTAAATCGGCTGCAGGGCAAGGAGTGAGCAGCGCCGCGCGCGCCCGCGGGCTCGATACTTGCCCGCAGGCTGCGTTCGTGCCGTTTCACCGGATCGTCACCGAACACCTCGGCATTCCCGCCAACGAACAGCTCGTCTGCGGCATGTCGCTCGGCCATGCGGACCCTGGCGCGATCGAGAACCGCCTCGTCACCGAGCGCGCGCCCGTCGCCGAGTTCACGCGCTTTTTCGCTTGAAAACGCATGACGCGGCCCTACCTTTTGAACAGGACCGCATCGTGCGGCGAACCTGCCGCGGCGCGCCCCGTCACATCGCGATCGAAATCGTTCGGGCGTAAGATGTGCGTCCATTCCCCGCTATTCCGCGTTTCCGGAGACGTTTCATGCTGAAACACGGCCTGGCCATCCTGCTCGCGAGCGTCGCGCTCGCCGCCCATGCGCAGAGCCCCGCGCCGGCCTCCGTCGCGTGGGAGATCCAGGTGGTACGCGACGGTCAGACCATCGACACGTTCCAGCAGCGCACCACCGTGGGTCAGACCCGCACCGATACCCATCGCTATCCGTCCTCCGTACCGGTCGGCTGCGGCAATGCCGCGCGCGTCGTGCCAACCGAGCGCTCGCGCTCGGTGACGGTCGCGCCGCTCACCGTCGATGCCGGCGCGAACACGGTGTCGCTCGCGCTCGACGTGCAGGAAACGCTCGACGACGAAAACGCGAAGCCGGCCGATCCGTGCCTGCCCGCGTCGCCGCGGCAAATCGTCGCGAGCCACCCCGGCCTGACGGTCGGTGGCGACGCATGGACCGACTGGACGCTCGTCGAGCAGCATCCGCACCTCGTGTACCGCGTGCGCGCGCACGTCGCGAAGGATTGAGCGTCATGTCCGCCGACGCCCTGTCCCTGCCGTTCGCCGAACCGCACGCCGCACCCGACGAAATCACCGCGGTGAGCTGGAACCTGCACAAGGGCCGCTCGCCGCTCGGCTTCACCGCGTGGAACGCGATGCGCAACTGGATGCAGTCGACGCACGCCGACGTGTATTTCCTGCAGGAAGCGATGGCGCGCCGCATGCCGCGCCCCGTGCTCGCGCCCGGCTTCGGCGCGCCGATGGACGACGCGGTCGATGACGTATGGCACTGCCAGGCCACCGAGATCGCGCAATCACTCGACTGGCAGATCGCGCTCGGGCCGAACGTGTTCAAGCCGTCGTGGCGGCACGGCAATGCGATCCTGTCGCCGCATCCGCTCGACCTCGGCGGCCGCTGGGACATCTCGGCGCACCGCTTCGAGCGGCGCGGGCTGCTGGTCGCGCGCGCGACGCTCGCGGGCGCGCGCCCGGTCACGCTGCTGTGCGCGCACCTCGCGCTCACGCGCGCCGCGCGGCTGCGCCAGATGCACTGGATCGCGCACTGGATCGTGCGCAACGCAGGCGATGGCCCGCTGATGCTCGCCGGCGACTTCAACGACTGGCGCAACGATTCGGTCGCGCTGTTCGGCGAGATCGGATTGTCCGAGGTCGCGACGCTGCTCGGCGAATCGGGCCGCACGTTCCCCGCGTTCTCGCCGGCGCTCGCGCTCGACAAGATGTTCGTGCGCGGGCTGACGCCGCTCGAATGGCGCGCACCGTCCGGCGAGGCCGCGTGGCTGTCGGACCACCTGCCGTACATCGCGCGCCTGCGCCTCGATCCGCGATAGGGTTGCCGATCGCGGCGCGCGGCAAGCGCGACCGCGCGGCGCACGCTACATTAACGGCTTGCCCCTTCCGCCACCGGGCCGCTCCCGGGCCGCGCCGCCATGACCTACCTGCCGATCCTGCTGCAAATCGCCGTCGTCTATCTCGTCGCGGCGATCACCCCCGGCCCGAATTTCTTCATGATTTCGCAACTGTCGCTCGCTGGGCGGCGCAGCCTCGGCGCCGCGTCGGCGCTCGGCGTCGGCACCGCGTCGGTCGCGTGGGCGACGCTCGCGATGCTCGGCCTCGCGGCCGTGCTGCACCAGGTCGAATGGCTGTACGAGGCGATCCGGATAGGCGGCGCCGTGTACCTCGTCTATTTCGGCTTCAAGCTGCTGCGCTCGGGCGTGCGCCGCGACGCGACGCCGGCCGACGCGCCCGGCGAACGCGCGCCGCTGGCTGCGCCGTACGCACGCGACTACCTGCGCGCGTACCGTAGCGGCCTGTTCACCTGCCTGACGAACCCGAAATCGTGCGCGTTCTGGACCAGCGTGTTCGCGGCAATGCTGCCCGCGCACGTGCCGCTGTGGTTCAACGGCGCGGTGCTGGTGACGATCGGCGTACTGTCGGCCGGCTGGTATTCGTGCGTCGCCTACCTGTTCGCGAGCCCGCGCGCGCAGCGCGGCTACCGGCGCGTGCGGCGCCCGCTCGACGCGCTGTGCGGCGTGGCGCTCGTCGGCCTCGGCGCGAAACTCGCGGCCGAGCGCTGAAAACTGAAAGCAGATTGAAAAGATTCGTTGCGCCAAATCCGCGCAGCCGCGGGGGTCAAGCCCGCGAACCGCGCCAACAGGGTAAAATAACGAGTTCCTCAATCGTCTGTCATCGAGAAGGCGCGTGTCCGACGCGCCGGCCGGCCGATCCGCGATCGGGCCGTCGCACTCGGTTTTTTGCCCGTTTTTGGGCCCGTTACTCGCGTTCGCTACGCGCGTCCGTTTTCAAAGCCATGAGCAAATACGACACCGCCACCGTCCAATCCGTCCATCACTGGACCGACACGCTGTTCAGCTTCACCTGCACCCGTGAGGCGAGCCTGCGCTTCAACAACGGCGAATTCACGATGGTCGGCCTCGAGGTCGACGGCAAGCCGCTCGCGCGCGCCTACTCGATCGTCAGCCCGAACTACGAAGAGCATCTCGAATTCTTCAGCATCAAGGTGCAGAACGGCCCGCTGACGTCGCGCCTGCAGCACCTGAAGGTAGGCGACACGGTGCTGATCGGCAAGAAGCCGACGGGCACGCTGGTCGCCGACAACCTGCTGCCGGGCAAGACGCTGTGGATGCTGTCGACGGGCACGGGCCTCGCGCCGTTCATGTCGATCATCCGCGATCCGGACATCTACGAACGCTTCGACAAGGTGATCCTGACCCACACGTGCCGCCTGAAGGGCGAGCTCGCGTATATGGACTACATCAAGCACGACCTGCCGGGCCACGAGTACCTCGGCGACATCATCAAGGAAAAGCTCGTCTACTACCCGACGGTCACGCGCGAAGCGTTCGACAACGAAGGCCGGATCACCGACCTGATCGCCACGGGCAAGCTGTTCACGGATCTCGACGTCCCGCCGTTCTCGCCGGAAAACGACCGCGTGATGCTGTGCGGCAGCACCGCGATGCTGAAGGACACGACCGACCTGCTGAAGCAGGCCGGCCTCGTCGAAGGCAAGAACAGCGCGCCGGGCCACTACGTGATCGAGCGCGCGTTCGTGGACTGATCGATCCCCGAATTTGCGCATCATCAAGAACCGGAGCGAAAGCTCCGGTTTTTTTTCGTCCCTACTTGGCGAATTCGTAACAAATTGGGATCATCCCATCTCAAATAGTTACATTTGGATACGTGATCCTCCGGTGCTCGGGTGTCAGTGTTTTTCCTACAACACGTTCATTCCGATTATTCACATTTACCCTTAAATGTCCGCCTGACATGACCTTTTCGGGTATTTTGAGATATTATTCGGCGCGCGTGGTTGCCGTTCGGATGACAGTGGAAGGGTCGGATGCAAGTGTTACTAAACGTAACTTTTGTTACCTCGGCAGGGGGCGATTCTCTGGCGGCGACCGTCATCGAAACGGCAGCCGATCCACGCAGCCAGCCGGTGTCTGAACCGCTTTCTGACAGCAGGGAGAGTCATGGATACGTCGCTTAACGCGCCCTTGGGCGCCCACGCCCCGTTCCCGTCGCAACAGCGCGTGCCGGGCTGCGTCGCGACTCCGCCCATTGCCGACGCCGCGCCGAAACGCGGCGCTTCCGCCGCGCGGATCGCAGCGCTGTCTGCCCAGTTGCTCGCCGCCGACGAAGCGGCCCGCCGCCACCTGGCCGGCGAGTTGCACGACGGGCTCGGTGCCGAACTCACCGCTGCGCGTTTCGCGCTCGCAAACGTTCAAACGTGGCTGCCGGCCGATGCGCCGGACGGTTGCCTGCGCGCGCTGGCGCTTGCGCAGCAGGCGCTCGACGCCGCGACCGACGCGAATCGCCGGCTGATCGACGAGCGCGACACGCCGGCGCTCGATGCGGGGCTGGTCGGCGCGCTGTCGTCGTGGGCCGACACCCATGCGGCACGCACCGGCCTGCGCACCAGCTTCGTGTGCGCAGCCGACGCGCGCCTGACGCAGATCGCCGGCGCCAGCGCGCTCGCGGTATTCCGCGTCGCGCAGGAAGCGTTGTCGAACGTCGCGAAGCACGCACGCGCGACGTCGGTCGACGTGCGCATCGCCACCGACGGCACGCATCTGTCACTGATTGTCTCCGACGATGGGACCGGTTTCTCCCGGAGCCGCCGCACCGGCTACGGTCTGGCCGGCATGCGTGCCCGCTGCGAGGCGTTCGGCGGCAGCTTCGACACGGCCACGCCGGCAACCGGCCACGGCACACGCGTCACCGCGCGCTTCGCTTGGGATTCGCTGCTCGCGATGCCCGTCGGGGCCCGCCGCGCGTCGCTTTCGTGAGGTCGTCATGAGCCTGAACATCCTGCTCGTGGACGATCACGCGATTGTCCGGCAAGGGGTCCGCCAGTTGCTGATCGACCGTGGCGTCGCGCGCGACGTCACCGAGGCCGAGAATGGCGGCGACGCCATGGCCGCCGTCGACAAACAGGAATTCGACGTGATCCTGCTCGACATCTCGCTGCCGGACACGAACGGCATCGAGGTGCTCAAGCGCCTCAAGCGCAAGCTGCTGCGCACGCCGGTGCTGATGTTCTCGATGTACCGCGAGGATCAGTACGCGGTACGCGCGCTGAAGGCCGGCGCCGCCGGCTACCTGTCGAAGACGGTCAACGCCGCGCAGATGATCGGCGCGATCCAGCAGGTCGCGGCCGGCCGCAAGTACGTGAGCCCGGCGATGGCCGAGGCGCTCGCCGAATACGTGTCGTTCGAGAACGAGCCGCTGCCGCACGAGAAGCTGTCCGACCGCGAATACCAGACGCTCTGCATGCTCGCGTCGGGCAAGCGGCTCACCGACATCGCGAACACGCTGTCGCTGTCCGTGAAGACGGTGAGCGTGTACCGGTCGCGGCTGCTCGAGAAGATGCGGCTGTCGAACAACGCGGAACTCACGTTCTACGTGATGAGCAACCGGCTCGTCGACATGGCGCCCACGGCCGGCGCCTGATCTCCCTGCCCCACCCGATTCGTCCGATCCCACGACGCGGCGCCTGCCGCGCCGCCGTCCGCTGCCGCCCGTTCGACGCGCAAGCGCTTGTTTTATCGGGCGATTTCTCGACGCGCCGCTGCGCCGCAGCGGGTCTTGTGCGCCAAATCGGCTAAAATTCCGGGTTTTCACTCAGTCAGGGCTACCGCGCCGCGCGCGCTGGCGATTCATCCGCAATGTCTCTCTTCCGCAAGAAAAACGTCGATCGCATGATCGCCGGCGCGCAGGCCGCCGGGCTCAAGAAAGCGCTCGGCGCGATCGACCTCACCTTCCTCGGCATCGGCGCGATCATCGGCACCGGCATCTTCGTGCTGACCGGTACCGGCGCCGTGCAGGCCGGCCCCGCGCTGATGCTGTCGTTCGTGATCGCCGCGATCGCGTGCGGCCTCGCCGCGCTGTCGTACGCGGAATTCGCGTCGACGATCCCCGTCGCCGGCTCGATCTACACGTATTCGTACGCGACGCTCGGCGAACTCGTCGCGTGGATCATCGGCTGGGACCTGATGCTCGAGTACGGCCTCGCGTCGTCGGCCGTGTCGGTCGGCTGGTCGGGCTACCTGCAGTCGCTGCTGCAGGGCTTCGGGCTGACGCTGCCCACCGTGCTGACGGCCGCGCCCGGCGCGGTGCCGGGCGTCGTCACATGGTTCAACCTGCCCGCGTTCCTCGTGATGATCGTGATCACGACGCTGCTGTCGATCGGCATCCGCGAGTCGACCCGCATCAACAACGTCATGGTGTTCATCAAGGTGTCGGTCGTGCTGCTCGTGATCGCGGTCGGCCTGTTCCACGTGACGCCCGCGAACTGGAAGCCGTTCATGCCGCACGGCTGGAACGGCGTGTTCGGTGCGGCGGCCGTGATGTTCTTCGCGTTCATCGGCTTCGACGCGGTGTCGTCGGCGGCCGAGGAAGTGAAGAACCCGAAACGCGACCTGCCGATCGGCATCATCGCGTCGCTCGCGGTGTGCGCAGTGCTGTACGTGACGGTCGCCGCGGTCGCGACCGGCATCGTGCCGTCGGCCCGGTACGCAAACATCTCGCACCCGATCTCGTACGCGCTGCAGGTCGCCGGCGAGACGTGGGTGGCCGGCTTCATCGATCTCGGCGCCGTGCTCGGCATGCTGACCGTGATCCTCGTGATGAGCTACGGCCAGACACGCGTGATCTTCGCGATGTCGCGCGACGGGCTGCTGCCGGCAACGCTGTCGCGCGTGCACCCGCGCTACGCGACGCCGTTCCTGACGACCTGGCTCGTCGGCCTGTTCTTCGGGCTGATCGCCGCGCTCGTGCCGCTCAACGTGCTCGCCGAGCTGATCAACATCGGCACGCTCGCGGCGTTCTCGATGGTGTCGATCGCGGTGCTCGTGCTGCGCCGCACGCACCCCGACCTGCCGCGCGCGTTCCGCTGCCCGGGCGTGCCCGTGGTGCCGATCCTCGCGGTCGCGTCGTGCCTGTTCCTGATGCTGAACCTGCAACCCATCACGTGGGCCGCGTTCGGCATCTGGCTCGTGATCGGCCTCGTGATCTACTTCCTGTACTCGCGTCACCACTCGAAGCTCGCGCACGGTCACCACGACGCGCACTGAGCGCCGCCGTGCCGCACGCGGCACGGTGCGCACCCGCGGGGCCGGCCTCCGGTCCCGCCCCCTCCCCTTCCTTCACGCGTCACGCCGCCACGTTGCCTTTCCTGCAACGATCCACGCGTCAATTCCCATTCCGATTGGCCATTTTTCGAATACCGGCATATTCGATTCCGATCAGCACGCCAATCGATTAAAAAAGAAATGCAATTGAATTGAATATAAATAGAAGAAAATAATCGCGCGGCCGGCATTGAACTCTTGCATCCGCCAAACTAGTATTCAGGTCGGTTGACCGCACATACCCGCCCAGCCCTATCCGACGGGGCATGCGCCGCAGCAGGGCCGCGGCGCGATGCGATCGATTTCATCGAAACACCGTTCCATCAATCATAAATCCAGCGTGAATTCATAAACGAATTTTCAGCATCTTTTTAATTAAAAAATCAAAACCGGATAATCCGGCCGTCGGTATTGTATTGCCTCCGTCCGGAGGCAATGTCGCTGCACCTGTCCGAAGTTCAACAAGAACCAGAGAGGTCTGTCATGAGCAATACATTGGTCAACGTCACGGCGAAGGTCGAAATCAACGCGGCCAACCAGACGATCGCGGGGCTCAGGGATTATCAAGGCAAGAACTGGGCGATCGGGCTGAACGGGGATACGCTGGCGCCGGACGGTTTCCTGACGTTCTTCACCGAGCGCAACCTGCCGTTCAGCTACTACGTCCGCGCGCGTGGCGTCTCGGTCGGGGAGCCGAGCGCATACCAGGCGAACATCGAGACGCTGACGCAGCGCATCGCCGCGATTCGCGCGTCGGAAACGAACCTGGTCCAGGCGACGATCCGCGAGCTCGAACTGTACAAGTCGAGGAACTGGGCGATCGGCCTGAACGGCACGACGCTGCAGCCGGACAACTTCCTGCCGTTCTTCGGCACCCGCTCCGTGCCGTTCGAGTACTACGTCCGCAGCGGCGGCGTCGAGCTTGGCTCGCCGAACGCGTATGACAACAACATCCGCAACCTGACGCAGTACCTGGGCTCGCTCTGACGTAGCGCCCCGCCGGGCGGATGCGTCGTCCGCCCGGCGACCTGCCATCCGGCCCGGCACGGGCCGTCCCGTTCGTCTTCCCTGCCGCTCGCCTCTCCCTTTCCCGTTTTGCGCCTTCCCCGCCGCCTGCACGCTTGCCGCGGCCGGTTCATAATCGCGCCATCGAACGGCGGCCCGCATTGGCGGCGTCGCCCGGCAACAGGAAGAAGATGATGGAAAGCGTCGATCTCGATGTATTGAAATCCAGCGCGCGCTGGCTCGAAGAAGGGCGCCGCGTGCTGCTCGTGACGGTCGTGAAGACGTGGGGCTCGTCGCCGCGCCCGGAAGGCGCGATGCTCGCGGTGCGCGAGGACGGGCTCGTGGTCGGCTCCGTATCCGGCGGGTGCATCGAGGACGACCTGATCGCCCGCGTGCACGCAAGCGGGATCGCGGCCGACGCGCGCCCGGAAGCGCTCAAGTACGGCGTGACGGCCGAGGAAGCGCACCGCTTCGGGCTGCCTTGCGGCGGCACGATCCAGCTCGTGCTCGAGCCGCTCACGCGCGACAGCGGGATTGCCGCGCTGTGCGCGGAAGTCGAGGCCGGCCGTCTCGTCACGCGCACGATGACGCTCGCGACGGGCCGCGCTTCGCTGTCGCCCGCGCAGGCGGCCGACGGGCTCGCGTTCGACGGCGAGCGGCTCGTGACGATCCACGGGCCGCGCTACCGGATGCTCGTGATCGGCGCCGGCCAGTTGTCGCGCTATCTGTGCCAGATCGCGGTCGGGCTCGACTACCAGGTGACGGTGTGCGATCCGCGCGAGGAATACACGGATGCGTGGGACGTGCCGGGCACGCGGGTCGTGCACACGATGCCCGACGATACGGTGCTCGACATGAACCTCGATGCGCGTTCGGCCGTGATCGCACTCACGCACGATCCGAAGCTCGACGATCTCGCGCTGATGGAGGCGCTGAAGACGCCCGCGTTCTACGTGGGCGCGCTCGGCTCGCGGCGCAACAACGCGGCACGGCGCGAGCGGTTGCGCGAATTCGACCTGAGCGAAGCGGAACTGGGCCGGCTGCATGGGCCGGCCGGCATCTACATCGGCAGCCGGACGCCGCCGGAAATCGCGATCTCGATCCTCGCCGAGATCACCGCGGCGAAAAACAACGTGTCGCTGCCGACGATCCTGCAGGTCGAGGGCGCGAAGGCCGCGCGCGAGATCGCGGCGAACAGCGGCGCGGCCTGCGGCCTCTGATCGGCGCCGGCGCGCTGCCGCGCCGGGTACGCGGCCGTCACGCGCGAAGCGGGCTAAGCAGACGAAGCAACTGCGCCGGCGCCAGGCCGGCGCAGCCGCCGATCAGGTCAGGCCGGCGGCAAGTGCCGCGGCAACCGAACCGACCACCAGCACGACGCCGACCGTGCGGCGCTTGTTCAGCTCGGTCCACAGCAGCACGCCGGTCAGCGACAGCAGGATCAGCGAGCCCGCGATCGTGTCCATCAGCAGCACCCAGCCGAGATTCATTCCGACGCCGCGATGCAGGTTGTTCAGCGTCGTCAGGAACGTGTTGCCCGTGCGCTTCACCGCGACGTAGCCGTTGCCGACCCAGTATTCGGCCTGCAGGTTCTGGTGCGGGCCGAACAGGCCCATCTGCCAGTGCTCCGGCTGCATCACGCGTTTGTCGCCCCACGCCACGGGCTGCGCGGGCTCCTTGCGCATGCGGCCCGGCTTGCCGTCGAAATGCAATTCGTTCTGCAGCCATTTCGTCATCGCGGCCGGCGTCTTCGGCACCGGATCCGGCAGCGCGATCTGCATCTCCTCGACCTGCGGCTCGCCGGTCGAAATCTTCAGCGGCGGCGCGCGATGGTTCAGCAGCACGCCCGTCACGCCGAACAGCAGCCCGAGCACCGCCCCCCACAGCCCGACCCAGCCATGCACCTTGCGCAGCCACTTGATGAAGGTCGCGCGGCGCGAACGCTGGCGGCGCGCGGCCAGTTCGTCGTCGCTCAGCGGGCGGGCCGTCGGGTGCAGCACGGTGACGCCCGCGCGGGGAGTACCCGTCTTGGGCGGATTGATCGTTTCGGGCGCGTTCACGCGAAAGTTTCCATTCGTTCAAAACAACGGGCGGCGCGCAGAGAATGCGCGCCGCCCGGGCAGCATGAAAATGAGAATGGATATCATTACATAAATCAATTGCCGGCTCAATCCGCGCCGGTACGCAGCGGCCTGTCCGGCGAGAGAGGACATGCGGACAAAGTAAGCACGTTGCGCACCGATGCCGATCGATAGACGAAAAATGCCGGCGAAATGGCCTTGCAAGGCCCGGACAGCGTTCCGTAAGAATTCGCGCGATGCCGGGCTGTTCAGCGCAGCGGCGGCAGCGGAAAGCGCGGCGCGGCGTCGTCCGGCCCGGGCTCGGTGCGGTCGAGCGAATACAGCCACGCGAGCAGATCCGCGACCGCCTGGTAGAGCTGCGGCGGAATCCGGTCGTCGAGGTCGACCTGCATCAGCAGCGACACCATCTCCGGCGCCGTATGCACGTACAACCCCGCATCGTGCGCGCGCGCGACGATCATCTCGGCGAGCACGCCGTAGCCCTTCGCGACCACGCGCGGCGCCGCATCGCCGCCCTTCGGATCGTAGACGAGCGCGGCCGCGCGCTTGCGGGACGCCATGCTCATTGCAGCGCCTCGTCGCCGGTATCCGGCGCGCGCGGCGCCGGGCCGCCGGCCGAGGCCGAACCGCGCGCATACGCAGCGGCGGCCGCCTGAGCCGCAAACAGGTCGAAGCCGTCCGGGCCTTCGTCGACCGCGCGGATCGACAGCCCGCCCACCCGCAGCCCCGACACTTCGAGCCGCTGCCGCAGCGCCGCCTCGTGCCGCGTGAGGCGGTCGGCGCCCGTCTGGTTCGCACGCAGCCGCGCGACGAGCTGCGTGCCGTTCAGCACCAGTTCCGCGTCGACCGTGCCGAGCGACGGCAACGTCAGCGTCAGGCGCGTGCGCCAGGCGATGCCGTCGCTCGTGCCGTCGTCGCCGCGCGGCGCGCGGCTGCCCGGATCGTCGGGCTCGATCGTCCAGTCGAGCCGCGCGCCGGGCCACGCCTCGCCCATCCAGCGGAACTGGTCGGTCGCGAGCGCGTCAAGCTGCTGCCTGACGAGCGGCACGGCGGCCGGATGCACGGGCGCGAGCGTCTGCGCTTGCGCATCGGACGATGCGGTGGCCAGCTCGGCCCGCGCGGGTGTCCAGCGCGCATCGGGACGCTCGCCGAGCAGATCGGCCATATCGTGCGGCAGCGACGCGCCCTGCCGCGCGCCTGCCGGCAAGGCCTGTGCGGGATCGCGAGCCGGCGCG
>NZ_JAAGPP010000084.1:0-38608 GCF_017104975.1 Burkholderia sp. Ac-20344 | reverse complement strand
AACCTGACTTACTTTAGTGTGAGACTCTTGATACTTTCGCTATCTGATCCGAGGATCAGCTCGCTTCCATCAAGCGCCCACACTTATCGGCTGTTAATTTTTAAAGAGCATTCTGCGAGGAACTTCGTGGTTCCTGGCAGCGCTGCGTTTTCAGCAGCAGAGAAACGAGATTATGAACCGTGTTTCGCAGCTCGTCAACAACTTTTTAACACTGCATCGTTGCGACTGCGGGGCTCAACTTCCAGGCCAGCTGCGCGCGCCACACTGCCGCACACCACCGACCCTGCTTCCCTCTTCCGCGCCGCGTTTCCGTTAGCGCGAAAGAGGCGTGATTGTAGGTAGCTCGCAACATTCGCGCAAGAGGTTTCTCAAAAAATATAAGGCCCCGCACGCTGGCGCGTGCGGGGCCTTATATAGAGAGGCAGCCGAACCGTCAGGCCGCGCGCACCTGGCGCGCGACGATCTCCATATAGTGATCGAGATCCGGCGTCGCCTTGCCTTCTTCCTTCGCCCTATCGTCCCAGCGGCGCAGACGCAGCGCGTCTTCCGCGAACGGGCGCTGCAGGAACGCCGCCGTCTCCTCTTCACTGAAGATACCGCCCTGCAGCGCAAGGCTGCGCACCGAGTCCGGCGATAGCCTCTCGAAGTAGCCGGCGTCGGTGCGGCACAGGCAGCGCTTCGCGTCGACATGCAGCCGGATCGGCTCCAGCACCGCGTCGGAAAACAGCGGCCGCAGGAACGGCAGCACGTAATACTGATGCAGATCGTCGACCCCGCGCGCGCTCGGCGTCTCGCCCTGGCGATTCAGCAGATGCCCGAGATCGTGCAGGACCGCCGAGGCGACCAGCGCTTCGTCCGCCCCCGCCTCTTCCGCCAGCAACCCGCTCTGCAATGCATGCTCGAGCTGCGTGACCGGCTCACCGCTATAGGCCACATGGCCATGCTCGCGATACAGCCCGTGGATCTCTTCCACCGTCAATGCCATTCGTTCACTCCCAAGGCAGCGAAAACGTCTTCAGGTTCGTGAAGCTCTTCATCGCCTCCTGAACGCCTTCCTTGTAACCGAGCCCCGAATCCTTGATCCCGCCGAACGGCGACAGCTCGATCCTGTATCCGGGTACCTCCCATACATTCACCGTGCCGACGTTCAGCTCGTTCACGAACCGCACGACCGCCGCCGTACTGTCCGTACAGACGCCCGACGATAGCCCGAACGCCGTCCCGTTGCTGATCCGGATCGCGTCGTCGATCGTGTCGAACGCGATCACCGGCGACACCGGGCCGAAGGTCTCCTCGCGCACGATCGTCATCGACGGATCGACGTTGTCGAGCACGGTCGGCGCATACAGCGCGCCGCGCCGCACGTTGCCGGTCAACAGGCGCGCGCCCTGCGCGACCGCCTCGCTCACGCGCGCCTCGAACAGCCGCGCCGCCACCTCGTCGATCACCGTGCCCATTTCATTTGCGGAATCGAACGGATCGCCGTACTTCCATGCTCGCGTCTTCTCGACGAGCAATTCGGTGAACGCGGGCGCAATCGAGCGCTGCACCAGCATCCGCTTGACGGCCGTGCAGCGCTGGCCCGAATTCCGGTACGAACCGAGCACCGCCAGCGACGCCGCGCGTTCGAGATCGGCATCGTCGAGGACGATCAGCGGATCGTTGCCGCCCAGTTCCAGCACGACGCGGCGGTAGCCGGCCCGCGCGGCAATCGCCTTGCCGATCGCCACGCCGCCCGTAAAGGTAATCAGCGACGCATGCGGGTGCGTGACGAGTTCGTCCGCGATCTCGCGCGGATCGCCGGTCAGCACCTGCAGCATCGGCTCCGGCAACCCGGCCTCGTACAGCAGGTCGGCGAGGTAGAACGCCGACAGCGGCACCTTCTCCGACGGCTTCACGATTACGCGGTTATTGGTCGCGATCGCCGGTGCGATCTTGTGCGCCACCTGGTTCATCGGATGATTGAACGGCGTGATCGCGACGATCACGCCATCGAGCGGCTGCCGCTGCGAAAACACGCGGCGCGCCTTGCCGTGGGGTGTCAGGTCGCACGAAAAACTCTGCGCATCGTCGCGCAGCGCCTCGACCGCCGCAAACTTCAACACGTCGGCAACGCGGCCGATCTCGTAGCGCGAATCCTGTTTCGACAGCCCCGATTCGAGCGTGATCAGGTCGGATGCTTCCTCGGTGCGCTCGCGCAACAGCGCGGCCGCACGCTCGAGGATCTGCGAACGCTCGTAACGCGTGAGCGTCGACCGGTACGCCATCGCGTAGTCGAATGCCGCGCGCACATCGTCGACGCTCGCCAGCGGCACCGTCCCGACGCGCATGCCTGTGTAAGGGTCCATGACGTCGAGCGTGCGCTCGCGCGTCGCGCGCGTGCCGCACCAGCGCAGCGCCTCTGCGCGAAACGCCGGGTGATCGTGTCGGGGATGAGCCATCATGTCGCGACCCGGTTCAGCACGAAATCGAACACGTCGAAGTTGCGCGGGCGACGCGCAGGATCGGCCGGCTCGATACGGCGATTGAACAGCAGCGGTACTTCCTGCTCCGACACGCCGCCGTGCGAACGCAGCGGCACCGTGAGGCCCGACAGATCGTGTTCGCGCTCGCGCGTGCCGAGCGTCATGTCGCGGCGGCCGATCACGACGAGATCGCCGATCCGGTCGGCCGGCAGCTCGAAACGTGCGGCAGCTTCCGCGTTGTCGAGCACGAGCTCGACACCGTCGAGGCTGCCGACGCGCCACATCGCCTCGGCCCGGTCGACGCCAGGCGCCAGGTAGATAGTCGCAAACGAGCCGAGCGCGCCATGGTGCACGACGTACGGATCCGTGATCGGCAGGATCACGCGCGCAGCCCGCGCGCCGTACCAGCCGTCGAACGCATCCTGCAGATAGATGACGTTCGGCCGGCCCGTCGCGGGATCGTGCTTCGCGTTCATCCCGTGGTCGGCCGTGAGGCCGATCGCCCAGCCGAGCGCGTCGAGCTGCGCGAGGTAGCCGTCCATCATCGCGTAGAACGCATTCGCGCCGGCACTGCCCGGCTCGCACTTGTGCTGCACGTAATCGGTGGTCGACAGGTACATCAGGTCGACCTGGCGCGTCTGCGCAAGCCGCACGCCGGCTGCGAACACGAATTCGGACAACGCCGCGCTGTAGACGTCCGGCGACGGCAGGCCGACCCAGTCGAGCACGTCGGCGATCCCGTTTTCCGCGAGGTTCGCCTGCGCGGCCTTCTCGGCCGAAAAGCAGATGCCGTTCAGCTGCCAGCCGAGCAACCGGCGCAGCTTGTCCTTCGCCGTCACGACGGCGACCCGCGCACCGGCGTCGGACGCCGCCGCGAGCAGCGTGCCGGCCCGCAGGTAGGCCGGGTCGTTCATCATGACTTCGGCGCCGCGCCCACCGTCGGCGGCCGGGTCCCAGAAATAGTTGCCGCAGATCCCGTGGACCGACGGCGGCACGCCGCAGACGATCGACAGGTTGTTCGGGTTGGTGAAGGTCGGCACGACACAATCGGCGCGCCAGGCCGTGCCTTCCGCGATCATCCTGCCGATGAACGGCGCGACACCCGCTTCCACCGCGCGCTCGAGATAGTCGTACTCGCAACCGTCGACGCAGACGACGACGGTCGGCTCGACCGGTAGCCGGTAGTGTCGGTCGTTGACGTCGACGGCGCGCCCCGCGAGATCCGTCGATACGCCGGCTGCCGACGCTTCTCCCGGTTGGCGCAACGCGAACGCGGCGTTCATGAGGCCACCTGCTTGCCGCGCGGCACGCGCGCGGCGATCAGCAGCAGCGCCGCGAGTGACGCACCGAGCATCAGCAGCGACAGCGCCGAAGCCGGAAGGTAATAACCGCGCTCCACCTGGCCGATCACGACGATCGGCACGGTCGCGAAGCCGGGTGGATAGACCGTCAGCGTCGCGCCGAGCTCGCCGAGCGACAGCGCGAAGCCGAGTGCGAGGCTCGCGCGCAGCGCCGGCACGAGCTGCGGCAGCAGCACGCGGCGCAGCACCATCGCGGGCGGCGCACCGAGGCTCGCCGCCGCTTCGCGCAGCACGGTCAGTTCCGGACGCAGCGCGGCGGCCGCGCAGCGATAGCAGAACGGCAGGATCAGCGCGAGCTGCACGAGCACGACGATCGCCGCCGAGCTCGACAGGTCGACCGGCTTCTGGTGATACGCGATCAGCACCGCGAGCCCGAGCACGACGCTCGGCACACCGTTCGGCACCATCACGAGCGCGTCGACCACGGCGCCGAGGCCGTGCCGATCGCGCCCTTCGAGCGCCAGCGCGAGCCACAGCCCGAGGATCGTGCCGACCGCCGACACGCCGAAACCGATTTCCAGGCTGGTCAGCAGTGCATCGTATTCCGGCGACCCAAGCCGCTCGAACCAGCGCAGGCTGTAGCCGGCCGGCAAGATCGTCCCCGACCATTGCGTCGACACGCTGGACAGCGCGACGACGATCACGGGCAACACGAACAGCCAGAAGCACGCGAACGCGGCCAGCGCGAGCGCCGCGCGCGACGCATACTTGAGCACCGTGTCGCTCCAGCCGATCTGGTGGCGCGGCACGGCTTGCCCGATACGGAATTCAGCGGACATCGTTCCCTCCTGTCGCGCGCCGGTTCACCCGGCGATAAACCGCATACAGCGCCAGCGACAGCGCGAGCATCACGACCGCACCGGCCGACGCGGTGGGCAGGTCGAGATCGACGGTCGCGCTGCTGTAGATCGCGACCGGCAGCGTCACGAGCCGCGCGCTGCCGAGCACGAGCAGGATCCCGAATTCGTTCAGCGTCAGCAGGAAGCACAGCACCGTGCCGGCGGCGATGCCCGGCCACGCGATCGGCAGCACGACGCGACGGGCGAGCATCCAGCCGGACGCGCCGAGGCTGCGCGCGGCTTCGATCAGCCGCAGGTCGAGCGTCGCGAACGACGCGAGCGTCGGCCGCACGACGAACGGCGTATAGAACACGGTCTGCGCAAGGATCACGCCGCCGATGCCGAACAGGAAATCGAGCGGCGGATTCTCGAGATGGAACAGGTGCTGCAGCGCGATGCTGATCGAGCCTTGCGAGCCGTACAGGAAGATCAGCGTGAACGCGACGAGGAACGACGGGAACGCGACGTATAGCTCCAGGAAGCGCGTGACGATCGACGCACCCGGAAACGGCTTGAAGAACAGCAGCGCGGCCAGCAGCACGCCGAGCACCGACGCGGTGCCGGCGCTCGCGAACAACACGCCGAGCGTCGTCAGCAGCACGCTGCGCGTGTCGGGGTTGGCGAAGAACGTGCGGTACGCGGCAAAACTCGGCCCGTGGTCGCCCGATACGCTCAGCAGCACGAGCCGCACCAGCGGGTAGACGACGAGCGGGCCCAGCACGACGACCGCGAGTGCGGCCAGGTGCAGGTCGCCCATGCGCTTGCGGCGTCGCGCGGCGGCGGCGTGCGCGGCGGCCGACGCGAGCACGTGCGGCGGCAGGCCGGCTTCAGGGCTCGATAAGGACGACATCGTCTGCCTCGCAATGCAGGGAAACGCGCGCACCGCGCTCGGGAGCCGCACCACGGCCGCGTTGCATCGTGACGCGCACGGGCTCGTCGGGCGCTGCATCGATCGTGACCGCGATCGACAGGTCCGCGCCCTGCCATTCGACGGACGACACCGTGCCGTGCAGCCCGCCCGCGGCGGGCCGCATCAGGGTCAGGCGCTCGGGACGCACGCAGGCAACCTTGCCGCGCACTTCATGGCGCGAATCGCCGAGCGGGAAGATCACATGCGGCGGCAACAGGTTCGCGGGGCCGAGATAGCGCGCGACGTAGCCGTCCCGCGGCGCGTCGTACAGCTGTTGCGGCGTGCCGAGCTGCGCGATGCGGCCGTCGCGCATCAGCAGCGCGCGGTCGGACAGCACGAGCGCGTCGTCGCGGTCGTGCGTCACGCAGACGACGGTCAGGTTCGGCAGGCGCTCGTGCAGCGCCTTCAGTTCGCTGCGCACCGATGCGCGCAGGTTGGCGTCGAGCGCCGACAGCGGCTCGTCGAGCAGCAGCACGTCCGGCTCGATCACGAGCGCGCGCGCCAGCGCGACGCGCTGCTGCATCCCGCCCGACAATTGCGCGGGCAGGTGATGGCCCGCATCGCCGAGCTGCACGAGCTTCAGCGCGTCGGCGACGCGGCGCGTCACTTCCGACGACGACATGCCGCGTGCGCGCAGCCCGAATGCGACGTTCTCGAACACCGACAGGTGCGGGAACAGCGCGTAATTCTGGAACAGCAGACCGAGGTTGCGCTTGTGCGGCGGCGCATGGGTCAGGTCGCGTCCGGCAACGGTCAGCGTGCCGGTCAGGCCGTCGGCCTTCACGAACCCGGCGATGAAGCGCAGCAGCGTGGTCTTGCCGCAGCCGCTCTTGCCGAGCACGGTCAAAAATTCACCGGCACCGATCGACAGCGACAGATCTTCCAGCACCGTACGTGCGCCGTAGCGCACGCTCAGGTGTTCGATCCGCACGCCGCCCGGCGCGCCGGACCGCAGCGTTGCCTGCGGTCCGGCGGCGCCGAATGCGCCGGGATGGGTCAGGGTGGTTTCCACCGGGTTCATCCTCTCGCTCACTCATTCAGGCGACGTGCGCCGATCACTTCGGCTTGACGACGTCGAGCTGCTTGCCCGAGCTGCCGATCACGTCCTTCTTCCAGCGCTCGATCCACACCGGCTTCTTCGCCATCACCTGGGACCAGTCGACCGGGATCAGCTTCACGCCCGCGATCGCCTTCTTGACCGCTTCGCCGTTCTTGCCGGCCAGCGGCACGTCCGTGCGGCCCGGGATACCGTACATGTCCGGCACCTTCGACTGCACTTCCGTCGACATCAGGTAGTCGATCAGCTTCTTGCCGGCGTCCTGGTTCGAGCCGCTCTTGATCAGGCCGATGCCGTACGGGAGCTGGAACGTGGTCGGCTGGTCGCCATCCTTCGCGGCCAGGAAGATCGGCTTGACGGACAGTGCGCCGTGCTCGGCATCGTCGAGGTCCATCTGCAGGTCGCCGTTCGCGACGCTGATTTCGTTACGCGACAGCAGCACGTTCAGGTAGCCCGTGCCCTTCGTGTGGAACTTCACGCTCTGCGACAGCTTCGCGAGGTAGTCGAACGCCTTGTCCTCGCCCATCAGCGAGGTCGTCAGGATCAGCACGGCCATCCCGTCGCCGGCCGTGGCCGGGTTCGAGTACGCGACCTTGCCCGCGTAGGCCGGCGACAGCAGGTCGGCGAACGTCTTCGGCTGGTTCTTCACGACGTCCGGGTTGATCGCGAACGAGAAGTAGTTGTTCACGAACGTCGCCCACGTGCCGTCCTCGGCCTTCGCGATGGCCGGCACGTTCTTGTAGTTCACGCTCTGGTACGACTGCAGCAGGCCCATCTGGCCGGCTTGCTGAATGAACGGCGGCAGCGTGACGATCACGTCGGCCTTCGGGGAATTCTTCTCGATGTTCGCGCGGTTGACGACTTCACCACTGCCCGCCGTCACGATGTTGACCTTGACGCCTTCCTTCTTCTCGAAGGCCGGCAGCACATCGCGATAGAGGTTCTCGAGACCGTCCGCCGTATACAGCACGACCGCGCTCGCCGCATGCGCGGGCAGCGCGGCGCCCATCAGACCGGCGACGCTGGCAGCCAGCGCAAGCTTGCGGAACGCGCCGGCAGCGGCGCGCGAGGGTTTCTGCAGTGTCATCTGACTTCTCCGTAGGCGGAACACCAAATGGCCGGGGGCACGATCCGGCTCTCCTGTTATCTCCGGGTGGGCCGCTAAACGACCCGCCTCGCTGCCGCGCAGTGGGTGGTTTCTCGCGGCAAGCGAAGGATCACAGCGTTCGATGACAAACCCGTGACGAATGCAGCAATTTCCAAAAAATGACACATTTTGCCAATATTATGCAAGTCGCTCAGAAATGCCGTTCGGCGTTTCTTCCGACTTTTGCAAGGGAAAACCATGTCCGATCCGATTCTTCTTACGCCCGGCCCGCTCACCACGTCCGCCACAACCCGCCACGCAATGCAACATGACTGGGGCTCGTGGGATACCGCGTTCAACCAACTGACGGCCAGCGTCTGCGCAGACCTCGTCGCGATCGCGCACGGCGGCGACGAGTACGTATGCGTACCGATGCAGGGCAGCGGCACGTTTTCGGTCGAAGCCGCGCTCGGCACGCTGGTGCCGCGCGACGGCGTCGTGCTGGTGCCCGACAACGGCGCGTACTGTGCGCGCATCCTGAAGATCCTCGGCCGGCTCGGTATCGAAGCGATCGCGTTGCCGTTCGGCGAGGACGCGGCCGTCGATCCGGCCGCGATCGAAGCCGCGTTCGCGCGCGAGCCGCGCATCACGCACGTCGCGCAGGTGCATCTGGAGACGAGCGCCGGCATCCTGAACCCGCTCGACGCCATCGCCGCCGTGTGCCGGCGCCACGACAAGCGGCTGATCGTCGACGCGATGAGTTCGTTCGGCGCACTGCCGATCGCGCTGGCAGGCAGCGGCATCGATGCGCTGATCTCGGCAAGCGGCAAATGCCTCGAAGGCGTGCCGGGGATGGGGTTCGCGATCGTGCGGCGCGACGCGCTCGACGCGAGCGAAGGCAACTCGCCGTCGCTCGCGCTCGATCTCCACGATCAGTACGCGTACCTGCGCAAGACGGGCCAGTGGCGCTTCACGCCGCCGACGCACGTGATCGCCGCGCTGCGCGCCGCACTCGACCAGTATCTCGCCGAAGGCGGCCAGCCGGCGCGCGGCGCGCGCTACCTGGACAACTGCCGGACGCTGGTCGAATCGATGCGTGCGCTCGGGTTCACGCCGTTCCTCGATGCGAGCGTGCAGGCGCCGGTGATCGTCACGTTCCACGCGCCCGACCACCCGGCCTACGATTTCCGCCGCTTCTACGACGCGGTGCGCGACGCGGGCTTCATCCTGTATCCGGGCAAGCTCACGCAGCTCGAGACGTTCCGCGTCGGCTGCATCGGCGCGATCGATTCGGGCGACATCCGGCGCGCAGTCGCGGCGATCGCGCAGGCGGTCGAATCGCTCGGCATCGCGGTGCAGCGCGCATGAGCGCGGTCATACGCCAGCTCGCAGATCCGCCGGCACGCGCAGACAAAAAAGCCCGGCGGCCTTGCGGCTGCCGGGCCAACGCACGCAATGTGCGTGGAGCCGGTGCTTACAGCTCGATCCGCTTGATATCGCCGACAACGAAGATGTACGACGCCGCACCGATCAGCGCGATCACGCCGATGAACACGAGCGCGCCGACGAACGACCCGGTCGACGCGACGATGAAGCCGACCACGAGCGGCGTGACGATGCCAGCCAGGTTCGCCGCGAAGTTGAAGATGCCGCCCGTGACGCCGAGCAGGCCGTCCGGCGCGATGTCCGACACGAGCGTCCAGCCGAGCGCCGCCATCCCCTGCGCGAAGAACGCGACCGACATGATCGCGATCACGGCTTCGTTGCTCTGCACGTAGTTCGCGAGAATGATCGTCGACGCGAGCAGCAGCCCTGCGATGATCGGCAGCTTGCGCGCGAGGTTCGCGGACTTGCCGCGACGCAGCAGCCAGTCGGAGAAGATTCCGCCGAACATCACGCCGACCGACGCGGCGATGAACGGCATCACCGCGAAGAAGCCGATCTTCAGCCAGCCCATGTGGCGCTCGGTGGCGAGGTAGGTCGGGAACCAGGTCAGGAAGAACACGAGCGTCGAGTTGCCGGCGAACTGGCCGAGGCAGATGCCTGCGAGCTGGCGCTTCTTCAGCAGCTTGCCGGCCATCGCCCAGCTGAACTTCGTCTGCGCGGCCTTGCCGCCGTTGTCGCCTTTGCGCACACCGTGCACGAGACCGCCGCCCGCCTCGATGTAGGCGAGTTCCTCCGAGTTCGCGCCCGGATGGTTGCGCGGCTCGTGATAGAACTTCCACCAGATCAGGCCGAACACGATGCCGACCGCGCCGACGACCCAGAACAGCGAGCGCCAGCCGAACGCACCCATCAGCGCGAACAGCACCGGGCTGAAGAACGCGAGGCCGATGTACTCACCGACGGTGTAGGTACCCGTCGCCATCGCACGCTCGTTCTGCGGGAACCACGTCGCGACGACGCGGCTGTTGGTTGGGAAGCACGGCGCTTCCGTCACGCCGAGACCGAGCCGGCACGCGAGCAGCGTCGCGACGCCCGGCACGAAGCCCTGCAGGAACGTGCACAGCGACCACAGCGTCATCGACCAGTAATACGTGATCTTGCTGCCAAAGCGGTCGAGGAACAGGCCGCCGGGCACCTGCATCACGACGTACGTCCATGAAAACGCGGAAAACATGATGCCCATCACGGCCGCGTTGATGCCGAGCTCCTTGGTGAGCTGTGGCGCAGCCACCCCCAGCACGGTGCGGTCGAGATAGTTGATCATCGTGCCGATCGCGAGCAGCGCGAGGATCTTGTAGCGCGCCGAGGTGCGCCGGACCGTGCCGGCGGCCTGCGCCGGCGCGGCACTCGTGTGAGTGGTGTGCTGCATGGTTGTCTCCTGGTCTCTCTTTCTGTAAGGGGTCAGCGCGCGACGAGCGACTGAAAGTGATCGAACATCCGCTCGGCGTCGGGCGGGCGTCCGGTGAATATCTCGAACGCGTCGACGGCCTGGTAGACGGCCATTCCGCCACCCGGCAGCGTGGCGCAGCCAGCCGCACGCGCTGCGTGGATCAGTTCGGTTTCGAGCGGGAAATACACGATGTCGGCCACCCACATGCCCGCGTGGAGCAGTTCGGCCGGCAGCGGCAGGCCCGGATGCTTGGCCATGCCGGTCGGCGTCGCGTGGATCAGGCCGGTGGCAGTGCGCATCGCGTCCGCGAGATCGCCGCCCTGCGCGACCCGTGCCGCGGGGAAGCGCTGCTGCAGCTCGGCCGCGAGTGCCGCGGCGCGCGTGCCGTCGACATCGAAAATCGTCAGTTCGGCCGCGCCCATCTGCAGCGCCGCGTGCGCAACCGCCGCGCCCGCGCCACCCGCGCCGAGCTGGACGACGCGTTCGAGCGACGCGTCGGGCAACCCGCGGCGGAACGATTTCGCGAAGCCCGACCAGTCGGTGTTGTGGCCGATCCGCTTGCCGTCCTTGAACAGCACGGTGTTCACCGCGCCGAGCGCACGCGCATCGTCCGACAGCGCGTCGAGATGCTCGATCACGCGCTGCTTGCACGGATGCGTGATGTTCAGGCCGTTGTAGCCCATCCGCTGCGCGGTATCGAGCAGTTGCGGCAGTGCGTCGACGGTCACGCCGAGCACGTCGAGGTCGATGCGCCGGTAGACATAGCCGACCCCCTGGCGGAATCCTTCTTCCTCGTGCATCGCGGGCGACAGCGAGCCGCCGATGCCCTGGCCGATCAGGCCGATCAGAAACGACGGGCGGCTCATCGCGCGGCTCCCTGCGCGAACAGCGTCGCCAGACGCTGCAGTGCGAACACGTAGCCTTCGGTGCCGCAGCCGCAGATCACGGCTTCGGCGACCGCCGACACATAGGAATGGTGACGGAACGCTTCGCGGCGATGCACGTTCGAGATATGCACTTCGATCACCGGCTTCGCGATCGCGGAAAGCGCGTCGGCCAGCGCCACCGACGTATGCGTATAGGCCGCCGGGTTGATCACGATGCCGTGCGTGTCGTGACGCGCGGCGTGCAGCCAGTCGATCAGTTGGTGCTCGGCATTCGACTGGCGGAAGTCGATTTCCAGCCCGAGCCCTTCCGCCGCCGTGCGGCAGCGCTGCTCGACGTCGGCGAGCGTTTCCGCGCCGTAGATATGGGGCTCGCGCGTCCCCAGCAGATTGAGGTTCGGGCCGTTCAGCACCAGCACCTTGTGCTTGTTCATGGTGATTCTGCTCCTAAAACGGGGGCGGACCGTGACCGGCATCGCCCCGAAAACATCGGAATTTGGCGCTAGTGTGCGCCCGGGAATGCGGGCTGTCTTTTCGGGTTTTCGCTAATTTGTACCACCTAGTTAGTTTGTACAATACGCATCACTAGCCCAGTAAATTCGGGATATGGCGTTCGTCGTGAACTCAACGACTGGTTCATTCAGGGCCGGTTCGACCGGCGCCATGCCCCGCTCATCCGCAGGATTCGCCCATGCAGCGCTCGATCGCCACCGTGTCACTGTCCGGCACGCTCGCCGAGAAACTCGCCGCCATCCAGGCCGCAGGCTTCGACGGCGCCGAAATCTTCGAAAACGACCTCGTCTACTTCGACGGATCGCCGGCCGACGTCCGGCGCATGGCCGCCGATCTCGGCCTCGACATCGTGCTGTTCCAGCCGTTTCGCGACTTCGAGGGCGTGAGCGCGGCCCAGCTCGCGCGCAACCTCGACCGGATCAAGCGCAAGTTCGACGTGATGCATGCGCTCGGCACCGACCGCATCCTGGTGTGCAGCAACGTGTCGGCCGACACGATCGCCGACGACGGCCTGCTCGTCGACCAGCTCGGCGCGCTCGCCGAAGCCGCGCGGCAGGCCGGCGTGGTCGCCGCGTACGAAGCGCTCGCGTGGGGCCGCGTCGTGAAGCGCTACGGCCATGCGTGGAAACTCGTGAATGCCGTGAACAGCCCGCACCTCGGCCTTGCGCTCGACAGCTTCCACACGCTGTCGCTCGACGATTCGCCGGATGCGATCGCCGACATCCCCGGCGACCGGATCGCGTTCGTGCAGATCGCCGACGCGCCGAAGCTCGCGATGGACGTGCTCGAATGGAGCCGCCATTTCCGCTCGTTCCCGGGCCAGGGCGATTTCGACCTCGCGCGCTTCACCGCGCGGGTGATCGAGTCGGGCTATACGGGGCCGCTGTCGCTCGAGATCTTCAACGACGGCTTCCGCGCAGCGCCGACCGCGATCACGGCCGCCGACGGCCATCGCTCGCTGCTCTATCTGGAAGAGCTGACACGCGAGCGGCTCGCGCAGGACGGCCGCGCGCCGGCCGCCAGCCAGCCGCTGTTCGCGCCGCCGGCGCCGCCCGCGCACGTCGGGTTCCAGTTCATCGAATTCGCGGTCGACGCGCAGGCGGCGGCGACCGTCGGCGAATGGCTCGGCCGGATGCGCTTCCGGCTCGCGGGCCGGCATCGGTCGAAGGACGTGACGCTGTTCCAGCACGGCGCCGCGTCGATCGTGCTGAATGCGGAGCGCGACTCGTTCGCCGATGCGTTCTTCCAGCAGCACGGGCTGTCGCTGTGCGCATCGGCATTCCGCGTCGACGACGCGAAAGTGGCGTTCGAGCGCGCAGCCGGCTTCGGCTATGCGCCGTTCTCCGGCCGCGTCGGGCCGAACGAACGCGTGCTGCCGGGCGTGCAGGCGCCGGACGGCAGCCTCGAGTATTTCGTCGACGAAGCGCCGAACGCGCCGACGCTGTACGAATCGGACTTCGTGCTGACCGACATCGACGGCCCGAGCGAAGTCGGCCCGCTGACGGGCATCGACCACGTGTGCCTCGCACTGCCGGCCGACGCGCTCGATACCTGGATCCTGTTCTTCAAGACGGCGTTCGGTTTCGAGGCCGAACGCAGCTGGCTCGTGCCCGACCCGTACGGGCTGATGCGCAGCCGCGCGGTGCGCAGCGCCGACGGCTCGGTGCGGATCGCGCTGAACGCGTCGGTCGACCGGCATACGGCGGTCGCCGAATCGCTCGACCGCTACCACGGCACGGGGTTGAACCACGTCGCGTTCCGCACGGACGACATCGTGAAGACGATCGCCGCGTTCGCGGCCGACGGCATTCCGTTCCTGCGCATTCCGCCGAACTACTACGACGACCTCGCCGCACGCTACGCGCTGCCGGACGAACTGATCGACACGCTGAGCACGCATCACCTGCTGTACGACCGCGACGAGCACGGCGGCGAATTCCTGCATGCGTACACGGAACTGGTCGACAACCGCTTCTCGCTCGAAATCGTCGAGCGGCGTGGCGGATACGACGGCTACGGCGCGGCAAATGCGGCCGTGCGGCTCGCCGCACAGGCGCAGCGCAGAAAATAAGGGAAGGAAGCGAGGCGGGACTTCGGGGCCGAGTCCCATTCACGGCTCGTTGCTGCTCCCGAGAGCCGCATCGAATGCGCACCATCGTGGTGAATCGCACGGCCGCGCACCGGCCCGCGCGGTTGGCAGCGATCGGGCCGAAAGCCGCGTTCCGTATGGCGTTACATCCCGTAACCCATACCGCAGCGCAGCATCCCGTCACCCGCCGCGGTTTTAAGAATCGCTTAAGTCTTCGACGGCACCATCCGCAACCAGTACCCGATGGTTATCTCGAAAAGGAGGAAAGCGATGAGCGCCGTAGAATCACCCGCGGGCCGCCAGGCCGCGCCCCCTGCAAAGAAGACGATGCTGCGCCGCCTGCTCAGTCATCATGAAATCGCGACGCTGCTCGTGCTGCTGCACGCACCGATCGGCGCGAACGCGAAACCCGAACTGCCTGCGCTGCAGGAAGCCGGCCTCGTCGAAATGATCAAGCTCGACGCCGATACGGCACCCAGCTTCCGGCTGACCGAAGACGGCACCGCCATCCTGAAAGGGCTCGGCTACCGCTGAGCCGCCGCTTTCACCGTTACCCCGCTTCCCCGTATCGCCCCGATCCCTGCGACTCGCCGGCCCTTTCGGCGTGTCGCGTCACCCCGCCCGCTCCTGCAGCATCAGCCGGTATTCCGTCGGCGTCACGCCGACCGTCGCCTTGAACTGGCGCGTGAACGCGCTGTGATCCGTATAGCCGCATAGCGCCGCGACGTCGGTCACCTTGTCGTGCGTGACGAGCAGCGCGGTGGCCGCATCGAGCCGCGTCTTCAGCAGCACCTGGCGCGGCGTCAGGTGGAACACCTTGTGGAAGTAGCGTTCGAGCTGTGCGACCGACATCCCGGCCATCTGCGCGAGCTGCTTCAGGTTCAGCGGCTGCACGTAGTGATCCTGGATGTGCTGGACCACGTCGGCAAGCCGGCTGTATGCCGGATGGGAACCCTCGTGCGCCTTCAGGTCGCGCGAGATGCCCGCAAGGCCGACCACCCTGCCCGCGGCATCGCGCAGCGGCTCCTTGCAGGTCAGGCACCAGCCCGGCTGGCGGCCCGGATACAGGTGCAGCTCGAGCTGGTCCGTCAGTTGCTGGCCGGCGTTGATCGTCGCCATGTCCTGCTCGAAATAGCTGCGGCCGAAGCGGCGCGGAAACACTTCGTCGGCCGTCTTGCCGAGCAGGTCACGCTTGTCCTTGTAGCCGCAGCGCATCGCCAGCGTGCGATTGACGATCGCGTAGCGGCCGCTCGCATCCTTCACGAAGAACGCGACGTCCGGCAGCGCATCGAACACCGGTTCGAGCAGGCGGAAGTGCACAAGCATCGCACCGAGATCGGCGTTGTCGGGCTGGTAGCGCAACGGTTCGGACAGGCTCATGGGCGGTACGGCAAGCAAGGTCGTCATCCCGGCAACCGCAATGCGAGTGGCAGATGGCGTCGATTATAGAAGCGCCCCTTCGATCGCGTCGCGCCGATCGCAAAGGCGGGCAAGTTGGCGGCGGCCGTCGCATCGCGCCGACGATCGGCCGGCATCGTCATGCGACATACGTTGCGTGCGCAACCACTGCGCCGCGCGTGCATCGACCGGCCGCGAATCCGCTTGCGCCAACGCAGCAGTCACGCATGCGCCGATGCCGGCATGCCGCGAGCTCACCGGCTCACCCGCACACCGGCACCGCGCGCCCGAACTCGCCAGCATAGAAATGCGCACGGGCAGCGTCTTGGCGCGTTTGCGCATCCGGCGTGACGATTTCGGCATATATCAGGGTTATCGACGATATGCCGATATCGTCGCCGGCCGCGCACCGAACGCGCAAGACGCATGCATTTTCGCTATCTAGACTTCGCTTCACGGTCACGAGACGACCTTCCGCCACGGCAGCAATCGGCGTGCACGGCCTGCGGCATCGGCCATCATGCGCGCCGATTCCAGCACAGCCCGGACAGCACGCGGCAAGCACGCACGGCCCTCGCATCGGCCTGCCGACCGAACCGTCTCGCCCGGTTTACCGGCGCCGGCCCGCCAGCCGGCGGCGGCCCAACCACGCCATCAAGGGGAAGTGAAAGTGAAGCTGAAGGTATCGCACGTCGCGCTGGCCGCTGCCTGCGCACTGTCGGGCGCGCACGCCATTGCCGCCGACGTCGTCAAGATCGGTTTCGCCGCACCGCTGACCGGCCCGCAGTCGAACTACGGCACGGACATGCAGAAGGGCGTGCAACTCGCGATCGCCGATTTCAACGCGACGCGTCCGACGATCGGCGGCAAGCCCGTCACGTTCCAGCTCGATTCGCAGGACGACCAGGCCGACCCGCGCACGGGCACGACCGTCGCGCAGCGGCTGATCGACGACAACGTCCGCGGGATCATCGGGCACTTCAACTCGGGCACGAGCATTCCGGCGTCCGACCTGTACGATCGCGCGGGGCTGCCGCAGATCTCGATGGCCACGTCGCCGCAATACACGGCACGCGGCTACAAGACGACCTACCGGCTGCTGACGAGCGACGCGCAGGCGGGCCGCATCGTCGGCACCTACGCGGTGAAGACGCTGCGCCTCAAGCGCATCGCGATCATCGACGACCGCACGGCCTACGGCCAGGGCATCGCCGACGAATTCGCGAAAGCCGTCGAGGCGGCGGGCGGCACGATCATCAAGCGCGATTTCACGAACGACAAGGCGCTCGATTTCTCCGCGATCCTGACCAACCTCAAGGGGATGAACCCGGACGCGATCTTCTACGGCGGCGGCGACGCGCAATCGTCGCCGATGATCCGCAAGATGCGCCAGCTCGGGATGAAGTCGGCGTTCGTGACGGGCGAGATGTCGCGCTCGCCAACGTTCCTGAAGGTCGGCGGCGACGCGGCCGAAGGCGCGATCGTCTACATGGGCGGACTGCCGAAGGAGAAGATGCCCGGCTTCGCCGGCTACGCGGCACGCTACAAGGCGCGCTTCAACGAAGACGTGATCACCTACTCGCCGTACGCGTATGACGGCACGATCGCGCTGCTCACCGCGATGAAGGACGCGAACTCGACCGACCCGAAGGTGTACACGCCGTATCTCGGCAAGGTGTCGATCAAGGGCGTGTCGGCCCCCGGCATCGCGTACGACGCGAAGGGCGACCTGAAGGATGCGCCGGTGACGATCTACAAGGTCGAGCACGGCGCGTTCAAGCCGGTCGATACGATCGCCGGCAACTGATACGCGAGACCCTGCCCCGCGCGGCGCGCCAGCGGCTCACCGGCCGCCCGCGCCGCGCGCGCTTTTGCGTCGGCCTCGGCTTCGCAGTCCGATGCGTTCCTCGCCGCACACTCGCGCGCGCACATTTTGCGCTCCTGTAGAATCCCCCCACCCGCTTTGACGCTTCGCCCCCGCCATGCCCCATCCCGGTGCGGCGGCGCGTGTTTCGTGCCTCACCCGGCACGCGGCACGCTTCGACGAGGCAAGCCGCGCCTTGTCAGTCCATGCCGATAGCGGGCCCTGGAGACGCAGCACCGACAACACCATTCGAAAACCGATCGTCCTGACCATGCAAGCTTCCGAATTGAGCGGCGTGCCTCGCGCCGCCGAACGCGCGCTCACGCGCAGCGACTACAAGACCCTTGGCCTTGCCGCACTCGGCGGCGCCCTCGAGTTCTACGACTTCATCATCTTCGTGTTCTTCGCGCCGGCGATTGGGCAACTGTTCTTCCCGCACGACATTCCCGACTGGCTGCGCCAGTTGCAGACGTTCGGCATCTTCGCGGCCGGCTATCTCGCGCGCCCGCTCGGCGGCGTGATCATGGCGCACTTCGGCGACCTGTTCGGCCGCAAGCGGATGTTCACGCTGAGCGTGCTGATGATGTCCGTGCCGACGCTGCTGATGGGCCTGCTGCCGACCTACGACACGATCGGCATCCTCGCGCCGGTGTTGCTGCTGCTGTTCCGCGTGCTGCAGGGCGCGGCGGTCGGCGGCGAAGTGCCGGGCGCGTGGGTGTTCGTGTCCGAGCATGTGCCGTCGCGCCACATCGGCTATGCGTGCGGCACGCTGACCGCGGGCCTGACGGCCGGCATCCTGCTCGGCTCGCTCGTCGCCGCCGGCATCAACAGCCGTTACTCGACCGCCGAAGTCGGCGCGTTCGCGTGGCGCATCCCGTTCCTGCTCGGCGGCGTGTTCGGCCTGTTCTCCGTGTACCTGCGCCGCTGGCTGCATGAGACGCCGGTGTTCGCCGAGATGAAGGCGAAGAAGGCGCTCGCGGCCGAGATTCCGCTGAAGGCCGTGCTGCGCGACCACGGCCGCGCGGTGATCGTGTCGATGCTGCTGACGTGGATGCTGTCGGCCGCGATCGTCGTCGTGATCCTGATGACGCCCGCGCTGCTGCAGAAGCAGTTCCACCTGACGCCCGCGACGACGCTGTTCGCGAACAGCGTCGCGACGCTGTGCCTGACGGCCGGCTGCATCACCGCGGGCTCGCTCGCGGGATGGATCGGCGCGAAGCGCGTGCTCGGCATCGGCGGCATCGGGCTGGCCGCGTGCTACTACCTGCTGTTCGTGCAGGTCGCGGCCGACGCGTCGACGCTGCCGCTCTACTACGGGATCGCGGGCTTCATGGTCGGCACGATCGGCGCGGTGCCGTTCGTGATGGTCAAGAGCTTCCCGGCCGTCGTGCGCTTCTCGGGCATCTCGTTCTCGTACAACGTCGCGTATGCGATCTTCGGCGGCCTCACGCCGGTGATCGTGTCGCTGATGATGAAGTCGAATCCGCTCGCGCCGGTCGTGTATGTCGCGACGATCTGCGTGCTCGGTGCGATCGCCGTGCAGTTCTCGAAGGACGCGAAGGACGTGAAGGCCACGCACTGAGCGCCGGCGCGCACGCCCGCACCATGAACAAAGGGCCGAATCCCGCGGGATCCGGCCCTTTTGTTTGGCGTCAGCGCAACGGCAACGGCGTGCGTGCGTGCGATCAGCGCAGGCTGCCGTACGTCGTACTCGGCCGGCGCAGGCCGTCGATGCTCGCACCGCCGGCGCCCGTGACGTACAGCAGCAGGAAACCGCCTGCGATCGCGATGTTCTTCCAGAAATGGATCACCATGTCGTGCTGGACCGCGGCGTCCGTTGCGTCCCAGAAATTGTGCCCGACCATCGCGGTCGCGACCGTGTAGAACGCCATCAGCAGCGCGAGCGGCTTCACCTTGTAGCCGACGATCAGCAGCAGCCCGCCCAGCCCCTCGATCGCGACGACGACCGGCCCGATCACCTGCGGATACGGCACGTTCAGCCCATGCAGGTAACCGATGAAATCGCCGTAGCCGAGCAGCTTCATCACGCCGCCCCACAGGAACAACGCCGCCAGCGCCAGGCGCGCGAAAAAAATGACGCCGGAATCGACGGAACGCGTCATGCCTCTCTCCTCGTATGCAATTCGGCCGCCCGCCCGGGGCGCGCCCGGACGGCTCGGCGCCGCGCGGCCCTGCGGGGCCCGCGGCAAATGGGCCAGCATAGACAGAGTTTCGGCCGTGTCCAAGAAAAAGGTTGTAGCAAATCTTTACACGGCGGCGGCCGCGCGGCCCGAAGGCGGCGGCCTGGAAAGGGCGTTTAGCCCGCGTCGCTCAACAACACGCCCTTCTTGAAGATGAAGCAGCCGTAGCCGCGCAGCTCGCCGGTGACGATCACCGCGTAGGCCTGCTGCGCGCGCTCGTAGAACGCGAACCGGTCGATGCCCGCGAGCGGCACCGCGCGCCCTTCGGCGCGGTCGATCTCGGCCTGCACCTCGCGCTGCACGGGCGGCACCGCCGCCGCATCGCCGACGACTTCCATCCGCCACGCGGGCGTGTCGACGAACGTGTCGAGCGGCAGCACGGACAGCACCGCGCGCACGACGCGCGCCGAATCGGCGCCGTCGATCCGCAATGCGCGGCCGACCACCGTGTGCTCCGCGACGGATTCGGCCGGGAAATTCGCGTCGCAGATCGCGATTTCGTCACCGTGGCCCATCGCGCGCAGCGTGTGCAGGATGTCGGCGTGCAGCAGCGGGTCGAGATTCTTCAGCATGTCGGGTAGTCTCCGGGATCAGGAACGAATCGCATAACGTTACCCGATCCCGGGGGCCGTTGCGCATGCATCGCTCGTGTCACGACGCCGCGGCCGGCATTTCGTCGATGAAACCCGTGACCGTCGCGAGGCGGCCCGACGCGTCGACGGTGCCGAAGTCCGAACCCTTCACGATCGCCGCGCCGTCGCGCGACACGAGCGCCCACGAGAACCGCAGGTGCTGGCCGAAGCCGTCGACGTCGGTCGTGCGGCGGAAGCGGAACGCGGGGAAGCGCGCCTGCACGGCCGCGATCATCGCATCGATGCCTGCGTGGCCGTCGCCGGTCATCAGCGGATCGCGATAGGCCGCGTCGCTCGCGTAGGTCGCGTCGATCAGCGCGCGGCGGCGCGCGACGTCGGGTTCGTTCCATGCGTCGAAGTAGCGGTCGATCAGGTCGGCGTGAACGGACGAAGCGGATTGGGCGGTGTTCATGGCGAGGCTCCTTGTGGTCGATGAGGGGACGAGGTCGCGAACGTTGCGTGTTTCGGTTTCGTATTCGCGTGCAGTCATCGTCGCCGGCCTCGCGCGGGCGGTCGATTACGTGCGAGGTAAGGAAATCGCGCCGGTCGCTTCGAGCCGGAAGGCTACCCCGCACGCCGGACGTGACTCGCCATGAAGCAAGTTCTCCTCATCGTGGACAATCAGCCGACGTTTGCTTCGCCACAATGAAAACGGGCGCCCTCGGGCGCCCGCATCGTCTGGCGGCAACTGCCGCGCGCGTCAGGTCACCGGCGCCGGATTGAACAGCGTCAGCGCATTCGCGAGCTTCCATTGCTCGGCCCACGTGCGGCGCTTGCCGCTCGCGACGTCGAGCATCAGCCGGAACAGTTCCCAGCCCGTGTCCTCGATCGTCGCCGCGCCGGTCGCGATCTGCCCCGCGTCGAGATCCATCAGGTCGTGCCAGCGGCGCGCGAGATCGCTGCGCGTCGCGACCTTGATCACCGGCACCTGTGCGAGACCGTACGGCGTGCCGCGGCCGGTCGTGAAAATGTGCAGGTTCATCCCGGCCGCGAGCTGCAGCGTGCCGCAGATGAAGTCGCTCGCGGGCGTCGCCGCGTACAGCAGCCCCTTCTGCTTCGCGCGATCGCCGGGACGCACGACGCCGGCGATCGGCGCGCTGCCCGACTTCACGATCGACCCCATCGCCTTCTCGACGATGTTCGACAGGCCGCCCTTCTTGTTGCCGGGCGTCGTGTTCGCGCTGCGGTCGACGCGGCCGCGCTGCAGGTAGCGGTCGTACCAGTCCATCTCGCGGATGATCTCGCGCGCAACGTCCTCGTTCGCCGCACGTGACGTGAGCTGCGCGACGCCGTCGCGCACTTCCGTCACCTCGGAGAACATGATCGTCGCGCCCGCGCGCACCAGCAGGTCGGCCGCGAAGCCGACGGCCGGGTTCGCGGTCAGCCCCGAGAACGCATCGCTGCCGCCGCACTGCACGCCGACGACGAGATCCGACGCAGGGCACGTCTCGCGGCGGCGGCGGTCGAGCCGCTCGAGATGCGATTCGGCCATCTTCATGATCGAGTCGATCATCGCGTTGAAGCCGACGTGCGCAGCGTCCTGCAGGCATACGACACCGCCGTTGTCCGTCGCGCCGTCGGCGGCCACCGGAATCGTGCCCGGCGGCAGCAGGCGCTCGGGCTGCAGCTTCTCGCAGCCGAGGCTCACGGTCATCACCTCGCCGCCGAAGTTCGGATTCAGGCTGATGTTGCGCAGCGTGCGGATCGGGATGTCGGCGTCGGGCGCGTCGATCGCGACGCCGCAGCCGTACGTGTGCTCGAGCCCCACCACGTCGTCGACGTTCGGGTAGCGCGGCAGCAACTCGTCCTTGATCCGCTTCACCGCATGCTCGACGACGCCCGACACGCACTGCACGGTCGTCGTGATCGCGAGGATGTTGCGCGTGCCGACCGAGCCGTCGGCATTGCGGAAGCCCTCGAACGTATAGCCTTCGAGCGGCGGCAGCGGCGGCGCGGCGCGCGTCGCGAGCGGCAGGTCGTCGAGCCCCGGCGGCTCGGGCATGCGCATCGTGCGCTCGTTGACCCAGCTGCCGCGTCGCAGCTCGACCAGCGCATAGCCGATCACCACGTTGTAGCGGACGATCGGGTCGCCGGCCGCGAGGTCGACCAGCGCGACTTTGTGCCCCTGCGGCACGCCTTCGCGCAGCGTCAACCCGTCGGCGAACGTTGCGCCCTCGGGTAAACCGCCGTCGTTGACGACGATTGCGACGTTGTCGTCCGGATGCACGCGGATGTAGAGCGGGGAAGCAGTCATCGGAATTCCTGGAAGCGATCAACCATATCGTTAGTCATCATACGACATTCACCCCCAGGCCGTGATGCTGCGTAAACCCTTATCCGGAAAGACCCTACTATTTGACCGGCCGCAAACCGCTTGCGTCCCCCTTCCCCTCGTTGTACGATGACATACAACGACATCGCCAATGTGGCTCGTATGCCGTTCCCGACGAACCCAGCACTCGCGCTAGACGGACGACCCAACCATGACTTCACCGCAAGAACTCAAACAGATCATCTCCCACGGCCTGCTGTCGTTTCCGCTGACGGACTTCGACGCCGACGGCAGCTTCCGCCCGTCCACCTATGCCGAGCGCCTGGAATGGCTCGCGCCGTACGGTGCGACCGCGTTGTTCGCGGCCGGCGGCACCGGTGAATTCTTCTCGCTCACGCAGCGCGAGTATTCGGACGTGATCCGCGTCGCGACGGAAACCTGCAAGGGCAAGGTGCCGATCCTCGCCGGCGCGGGCGGCGCGACGCGCGTCGCGATCGAATATGCGCAGGAAGCCGAACGCCTCGGCGCGAGCGGCGTGCTGCTGATGCCGCATTACCTGACCGAAGCCAGCCAGGAAGGGATCGCCGACCACGTCGAGCAGGTGTGCCGCGCGCTGAAGATCGGCGTCGTCGTGTACAACCGCGCGAATTCGAAGCTGAACGCCGACATGCTCGAGCGCCTCGCCGATCGTTGCCCGAACCTGATCGGCTTCAAGGACGGCGTCGGCGAAATCGAGAGCATGGTGACGATCCGCCGCCGCCTCGGCGACCGCTTCGCGTACCTCGGCGGCCTGCCGACGGCCGAAGTCTATGCCGCCGCGTACAAGGCACTTGGCGTGCCGGTGTATTCGTCGGCCGTGTTCAACTTCATCCCGAAGACGGCGATGGAATTCTACGAAGCGATCGCGAAGGACGACCACGCCACGGTCGGCCGCCTGATCGACACGTTCTTCCTGCCGTACCTGAAGATCCGCAATCGCCGCGCGGGCTATGCGGTCAGCATCGTGAAGGCGGGCGCGAAGCTCGTCGGCCACGACGCGGGCCCGGTGCGCGCACCGCTGGTCGACCTCACCGACGAAGAAGTGGCGGAGCTCGACGTGCTGATCAAGAAGATGGGGCCGCAATAAGCGGCAGGCAGTCAACCGGCACACGCTTCGGCGCGTGCCGGCGCGGAGCCGCGCGTGTGGCCCCGCTTGCACCTTTCGGCGGCCGGCCCGCGCTTCGCGCGGCCGGCCGTTTTCGTCACATCTGCGAAATAGTGCCGACGATCCGGTAGCGCAGGCTGCCCAGCCTGAGCCGGGTCGCGGCGATCTCCGCGCCGGTGGCCGAGCGCCGCGCACGCGTATTCGGATCGCTGGCGAGCATCTGGTCGAGTACGTCGGGATCGACGACTGCATCGAAGAACCGCCCGACCGTGAGCATCGCGTACTGCTTCGCGGTCGCCAGTTGGCTGTTGGCCTGCGTCAGCGCGTCGGTGCGCAGGCCCGGGTCGCGCTCGTCGATGCTGCGGCGGTGCTTCAGCGCGAACACCAGCGCCTCCATGTCCAACCGGAATCGCCTGACGGCCTGGCCAAAGCGGAGCGAATGCGGATCGGAGCCGGTGACGGGCCGCCCCTGGTTGATCGTCACGTCGAATTCGCTGCCGCCCAGGTCGCGCTGCAATTCGAACAGCGCATTGGCCAGCACGCGGCCCTCGCTATATTCCCCGACCTGCGTGCGCACCGATTTCGCGACGTCGCCGACCGCTTTCCACAACCCGGCCGCGAACAGGTGGTCGCCACGTTTGCTGATGTTCATGATGCCGTTCCCTCTTGGTCTTTTTCTGGATCTCTCAGGTTTCGCCCGCGGGTCAGTCGACCCGGGGCTCCGGTACTGTAGGAGAAAAGCGGGCAGCGCGAAAGCCGGCCATGAAAAAAGGCGGAAGCGGCCAACCGGCCCCTTCCGCCTTTCCGTTTCGGGCCGTCATCCCGGCATACCCGCCGCCGGGATCGCATCCTCAGCCGATTACTCCGCCTTCCCGTCCCGCAGCCGCGGAATCTCGAGCGGGTTCTTCTCCTGCAACCCTTCCGGCAGCAGATCGTCCGGGAAATCCTGGTAGCACACGGGCCGCAGGAAACGCTCGATCGCCGTCGCACCGACCGACGTGACGGCCGGGTTCGACGTCGCGGGGAACGGCCCGCCGTGCACCATCGCGTCGCACACCTCGACGCCGGTCGGGTAGCCGTTCACGAGCAAACGGCCAGCCTTGCGTTCGAGGATCGGCAGCAGCCGGCGCGCGAGCGGCTTGTCGTCGGCGTCCATCTGCAGCGTGGCCGTCAACTGGCCTTCGAGCGCTTCGAGCACGCGCGCGACCTCGTCGAGATCGCGGCAACGCACGATCAGCGACGCCGGCCCGAACACCTCGTGGCTGAATGCCGGCTCGGCCAGAAACGCCTGTGCGCCGACTTCGTACAGCGCGCCGCCGGCCTGGCAGTCGGTCTGCGCGGCCTCGCCCGCGCCGATTTCGCGCACGCCCGGCAATTCGGCCAACTTGCCGCGGCCGTTGCGATACGCATCGGCGATGCCGCGCGTAAGCATCACGCCGGCCGGCTTCTTCGCGAGCGCCTGTGCGGCGACGGTTTCGAAGCGGTCGAGATCGGGGCCGTCGATCGCGAGCACGAGGCCCGGGTTCGTACAGAACTGGCCGACGCCGAGCGTCAGCGAATCGACGAAGCCCGTCGCGATCGCGTCGCCGCGCGCGGCGAGCGCCGCCGGGAACAGCACGACGGGGTTGATGCTGCTCATTTCCGCGTAGACGGGAATCGGCTGCGGACGCGCGTTCGCAAGCTGCACGAGCGCCATGCCGCCCTGCCGCGACCCCGTGAAGCCGACCGCCTGAACCGCCGGATGGCTGACGAGCGCCGCGCCGATCACGCGGCCGGGGCCGACCAGCAGCGAGAACACGCCGGCCGGCATCCCGGTTTTCGCGACGGCGGCGCGGATCGCGCGGCCGACCAGCTCGGACGTGCCGAGGTGCGCTTCGTGTGCCTTCACGATCACCGGGCAACCGGCCGCGAGCGCCGACGCCGTATCGCCGCCGGCCACCGAGAACGCGAGCGGGAAATTGCTCGCACCGAATACGACGACGGGGCCGAGCCCGACCTTCTGCAGCCGCAGGTCCGAGCGCGGCAGCGGCGTGCGTGCAGGCTGCGCGGGATCGATCGACGCGGCGAGGAAACGCCCGTCGCGCACGACACGCGCGAACAGCCGGAGCTGGCCGACGGTGCGGCCGCGCTCACCCTGCAGCCGCGCGACGGGCAGGCCGGTTTCGGCGTGTGCGCGCTCGATCAGCACGTCGCCGAGCGCGACGATTTCATCCGCGATCGCGTCGAGAAACGCCGCGCGGGCCGTGAGCGGCTGCGCACGATACGCATCGAACGCATCGCGCGCGAGTTCGCATGCGCGCTCGACGTCGGCCTGCGTCGCGACGCCGAACGCCGGCGCGTCGATCGGCGCGCCCTTCGACGGGTCGAACGCGCGCAAGGTACCGGCCGAGCCGGCCACCGCGTCGGCGCCGATCAGCATCTCTCCTGTCAGTTGCATGGGGTGTGCTCCGTGGTTCGGGAATAGGTTGCTCATTGTAGCTCAACAGATATGATGTCCGCCCACTAAGCATCGATATTCATGTCAACTGCCGGGCCGGTACCGATATGAGCCAAACCCTTATTGCACGGGAGAATTCTCGGAATTTTTACCATTCAACGTCATCATCCAGAGGGAAAACCCGAGGTTTCTGCGTCTGAACATTGCCAATAAACTGCCGCCATGTCATACGACGACGTACATTAAAGTGCCTAATCAGACCTCCTCTCGCGAGCTTCCGCTCGACCTCGCGCGCACCGCGCGCCGGACCGCCGTGCGCTACTGGATCCTGGCGATGCTGTTCGTCGTCACGACGCTCAACTATGCGGACCGCGCGACGCTGTCGATCACCGGCACGCCGATCCGCAAGGCGTTCGGCATCGATCCGGTGACGATGGGCTACATCTTCTCGGCGTTCAGCTGGGCGTACGTGCTCGCGCAACTGCCGAGCGGCTGGCTGCTCGACCGCTTCGGCGCGCGCCGCGTGTATGCGGCCAGCATCTTCCTGTGGTCGGCATTCACGCTGCTGCAGAGCACGATCGGCCTCGGCGGCAGCGCCGCGTTCGCGGTCGCCGCGCTGTTCGCGATGCGCTTCGCGGTCGGCATCGCCGAAGCCCCCGCGTTTCCCGCGAACGCGAAGGTCGTCGCGAGCTGGTTCCCGACCGCCGAGCGCGGCACCGCGTCGGCGATCTTCAACGCCGCGCAGTACTTCGCGGCCGTGGTGTTCTCGCCGCTGATGGCGTGGCTCACGCATGCCTATGGCTGGCACCAGGTGTACCTGTGGCTCGGCCTCGCGGGCATCGCGCTCGCGTTCCTGTGGCTGCGGGTCATGAAGGATCCGGCCGACCATCCGGCCGTGAACCGCGCGGAACTCGAGCATATCGAGCAGGGCGGCGGACTGGTGCGCACCGCCACGCGCAGCAGCAACGGCGCGCGTTCGGAAGGCAGCCGCGTGGCCGGCTGGTACTACGTGCGCCAGTTGCTGTCGAACCGGATGCTGATCGGCGTCTACCTCGGCCAGTACTGCGTGAACGTGCTCACCTATTTCTTCCTCACGTGGTTCCCGATCTATCTCGTGCAGGCGCGCGGGATGTCGCTGCTGAAGGCCGGCTTCATGACGTCGCTGCCCGCGATCTGCGGGTTCCTCGGCGGCGTGCTCGGCGGGATGCTGTCGGACGGGCTTATCCGCCGCGGCGTGTCGCTCACGCTCGCGCGCAAGATCCCGATCGTCGGCGGGATGGCGCTGTCGATGGTCATCATCGGCTGCAACTACGTCGACAGCGAAGTGCTGGTGATCGTGCTGATGGCCGTGTCGTTCTTCGGCAAGGGGATCGGCTCGCTCGGTTGGGCCGTCGTCGCGGATACCGCGCCGAAGGAAGCGATCGGCCTGTCGGGCAGCCTGTTCAACATGTTCGGCAACACGGCCGGCATCGTCGCGCCGATCGCGATCGGCTACCTCGTCGGCGCAAGCGGCTCGTTCAACGGCGCGCTCGTGTTCGTCGGGCTGAACGCGCTCGTCACCGTGTTCAGCTATCTGGTGATCGTGAAGGACATCAGGCGCGTCGAACTGCGTCATCGCGACGCCTGACGCTCGACTTCGACACGGAACAACGGCGGCCGCGCAAAAGCGGCCGCCGTTTTTGCATCAGGTCCCGGGTATCAGATCGACGCATGCGCGACGCGCAGCATGTCGTGCACGCCGGACGTCATCAGCGCGAGGAACGCGAGCAGGCCAACGTAGCAGAGCGCGTACGTCGTCTTCGTCTCGATCGACGTCGCGTAGTACACGCGGTTCTCCGGCGCGTCGGGATCGTAGCGCCACGCACGCTTCAGCTGCGGCAGCGCGAGGATCGCCATCACGATCAGCAGCGGGCTCGGGCGATACACGAACAGCGCGATCAGCACGGGCACGCCTGCGAACCAGATGCGCGGCGACAGCACCGCGGTGATCCGCCCGCCGTCGAACGGCGACAGCGGAATCATGTTGAACAGGTTCAGGAAGAAGCCCGTGTACGACAGCGCGAGCAGCAGGTTGCTGTCGGTATGGCGCGCGGCCGCGTAGCAGGCCAGCGCACCGAGCGTGCCGACGAACGGCCCGGCGAGGCCGACGTACGCCTCGGTTTCCGCGTCGTGCGGCATCTCCTTCAGCTGGATCCACGCGCCGACGAACGGGATGAAGGTCGGCAGCCCGACGTCGAGGCCGCGCCGCTGCGCGGCGATGTAGTGACCGGCCTCGTGCACCAGCAGCAGCGCGACGAAACCGGCCGCGAACCGCCAGCCGTAGAACACCGCGTAGACGGCGATCGACGCCAGCATGGTGCCCGCCGACATGAGCACCTTGCCGAGCTTGAGGCCGCCGAAGATCAGCAGCAACAGCTTCGTCATTCCTTGCGCTCCGTGCCGGATGCGTCGGATGCATCGGCGACGGCCGGCACCGCGGCCGCCTTCGGCTTGCGCCCGAAGAAGCGCTTCAGCGCCGCGCCGCCGGCCAGCAGCGCGACCGCGCCGACCTTGAAGAACTTCACCGCGAACGCGCCGATCAGCGCGAGCAGGCCGAGCTTCTTCGCGCCGACGCCGACGATCAGCGCCGCGAGGCCGTACTCGGCGACGTGGTCGGTCGACTTGTTGAAATCGGCATAGCGCTTGCCGTCGTTGAAGCTGATGTTCGACAGCAGGTCGTCGGCCGACGCCTTGTATTTCGGCAGATCGGCGAGCGTCGACGCCATCGTCAGCGACAGGTAGCCGTCGCGGCCGAGCACGAGCGTCCGGTAGTTCACGCCGTCGTTCCCGGCGTTCGGGGCCGCGCCCTTGTCGCGGATGATCGCGGACCACACGAGCCGGTGCGTGGCCGCGTCGTATGCGGGCGCCTTCGCCCAGCCGACCACCTCGGTTTCCGGCAGGCCGCGCTCCTTGCGCCCGGGGTTGTCTTCCTCGGTGCCGGCCTGCAGGCTCTTCAGCAACTCGTCGGGTTTCCAGTCCTTCGCGTCGTCGTCGCGGATGTAGCCGCTCGGCTCGAACGACACGACCGAGATCCAGTCGGCATCGGGATCGTCGGGCAGCACGAGGCCGACCAGTTTCGTTTCGTCGATCGAGTTGCCCATCGAGCGCAGGTAGCGGCCGGCTTCGGCGGCCGGCACGAACGATTCGCCGGCCTTCAGCTTCAGCACGGCTTCGTGTTTCACGTCGATGTCGGTCGGGCCCTTCACGACCGCGTCGTTGGCGGCCGCGGCGGCGGCCCGCATTTCCACCTGCGCAGCTTCGGTCTGCGCGTGGCCGGTGGTCGCGGCGAATGCAAGCGTCGCCACGCAGGCGAGCCGGACGGCAAGTTTTTTCATTGTTGGATTCCCCTGGAATGCCTTGTCGTAAATATGCACGCCACCGGCCCATGCGCGTTCAATCGCGGGTCCGGCGTCGTCTCTCAGTTGGCACGGGGGCTATGGTAACGCAGCGCCGCAACGCGCCCGGGGATTCGGGAAGGGGGCGAACGGCGGTGCCCGGACACGCACACAGGCCCGAACCGATCGGCCGCCATCGGCGCGCCTCGCAGAAACGAAACGCTTACCTCGAAGGTAATGCCCAGCACGCGCGGGATTGCCTATCATCTGCTGCATGAACCCGACCGCCGCTGTCCATTCGCCCTCCCCGTCCGCCGGCCGCGCGCCCGCCATCGGCTCGCTGCTGCGCACGTGGCGGCAACGCCGGCGCTTGAGCCAGATGGCGCTCGCGCTCGACGCGGAAGTCTCCGCGCGCCACCTGAGCTTCGTCGAATCGGGCCGCGCGCAGCCGAGCCGCGAGATGGTGCTGCATCTCGCGGAGCGTCTCGACGTGCCGCTGCGCGAACGCAATGCGCTGCTCGTCGCGGCCGGCTTCGCGCCGCTGTTCCGCGAACGGCCGTTTTCGGATCCGCAACTGGATGCCGCGCGCCATGCAGTCGAAGCCGTGCTGCGCGGCCACGAGCCCTACCCGGCGCTCGCCGTCGACCGCCACTGGACGCTGCTCGCCGCGAACCGGATGCTCGGCGCGCTGGTCGCGCAGGCCGATCCGGCGCTGCTGCAGCCGCCCGTCAACGTGTTGCGGCTGAGCCTGCATCCGGACGGCCTCGCGTCGCAGATCGTCAACTGGCACGAATGGCGCGCGCACATCCTGCATCGGCTGCAGCGGCAGATCGATGCGAGCGGCGACCGCACGCTGCACACGCTGCGCGACGAACTCTCTGCGTATCCGGCGCCGGCCGGCCAGCCCGACGACACGCACGCGCGCACCGACTTCGCCGATATCGCCGTGCCGCTGCGGCTGCGCACGGCGGCCGGCGAACTGACGTTCTTCAGCACGACGACCGTGTTCGGCACGCCGGTCGACGTGACGCTGTCGGAACTCGCGATCGAGGCGTTCTTTCCGGCGAACCCGGAGACGGTGGACGCGATGCGGGCGCTGGCGGACGCGTTGCCGGCGCAATGACCGCCATCAGCGGTGCTCGAACGCCAGCTTGACGCCGAGCGCCAGCAGAACCACACCGCTCACGCGGTGCATGCGGGTCAGGATGCGCGGATTGCGGCGGATCGACGCCGACAGCAGTCCGGCGAACAGCGCGACCGGCCCCTTGACGAAAAACGTCAGGCCGGCAAACGTCGCGCCCAGTACGAACAGCGACAGCATCGGATGCACGGCGCCCGCGGGAACGAACTGCGGCAGGAACGCCAGGTAGAAAAGCGCGACCTTCGGATTCGACATGTTGGACAGCGCGCCTTGCGCGAACGTGCGCAGCCGCGATTCCGGCGCGCCGCGGCTGCTTGCAAGCGTCAGCTCGCCCGACGAACGCAGCAGCGTGATGCCGAGATACAACAGGTACAGCACACCGACCACCTTCAGAGCGGTGAATAACCATTCGGATGCCTGAAGAATCGCGCCCAGCCCGAGTGTCGCGAGCATCGTGTGCACGAGCAGCCCGACGCTGACACCCGCTGCGGTCACGAGGCCCGCGCGCGTGCCGCCGGACAGCGTGCGCGACATCACGAGCACCATGTCCTGGCCCGGCGTGACGATGATCAAAAGGGACGTGGCGATGAACGGTAGCCAGGTTACGTGCAGCATGGGAGATCTCCTGAAGGGGATTGCCGGAACGGGAATCGCGTGCGCCGCATGCAACGGCATGCGCATCGCCCAGGCCGGCCGGCCGTCAGATTATCGGCGCCCCGCGATGGAGATTGGATGCGTATTGAGCTATTTGAAATGCAGAATTTGGCGCTATTCTCTAGCATTTGCATTGATGATAGTGAAATATGCCAACCAAACTGGACGCGATCGATCGGCGCATTCTGCGTGCGCTGCAACAGAATTCGAACCAGACGAACGCCGAACTCGCGCAACAGGCCGGGCTCTCAGCCACGCCCTGCCTGCGCCGCGTTCACCTGCTCGAAGAGCAGGGCGTGATCGACGCCTATGTCGCGCTGCTGAACCCCGCCGCCGTCGACCTGAGGTTCACGGCGTTCGTGCGCGTCACGCTGGAGCGCCAGGACAAGAAGACGGTCGAGCGCTTCGCACGCGAAATGGAGCAAGCGCCCGAAGTGCTCGAATGTCACCTGATGGCCGGCAGCTACGATTACCTGCTGCGCGTCATTGCCCGGGATCTCGACGACTATCAGCGCTTCCAGATGGAAACGCTCACGCAGATCGAAGGCGTACGCAACGTCGAAACGGAAATTCCGCTGAAGCGCATCAAGCAGACAGTGCGCCTGCCGATCTAGGTATCCAGAAACGTCACGGCCTGCCCTGCCGGCGCCCCGCTCAGCGCGCCGTCGCGCACCACGACCTGCCCGCGCACGACCGTATGCACGGGCCAGCCCGTGACCGCGCACCCGTCGTACGGCGTCCAGCCGCTCACGCTGGCGATCCATTCATCCCGGACGATGCCGCGCGCACGCAAGTCGACGATGCTGAAATCGGCGTCGTAGCCCACCGCAATCCGCCCTTTCCCCGCGATCCCGAAGATCCGCGCCGGCCCGGCGCTGGTCAGGTCGACCAGCCGTGCGAGGCTCAGGCGGCCCGTATGCACGTGATCGAGCATCAACGGCAGCAGCGTCTGCACACCGGTCATCCCGCTCGGCGACTGCGGATAGGGCCGGCGCTTTTCGTCGCGCGTATGCGGCGCGTGATCGCTGCCGATCACGTCGACCACGCCATCGCGAACGGCCTGCCACAGCGCGTCCTGATGATGCCGTTCGCGCACCGGCGGATTCATCTGCGCGAACGTGCCGAGCCGCTCGTAGCAATCGGGCGCGTGCAGGCTCAGGTGATGCGGCGTGACCTCGACCGTCACGCGATGCCGATGCCGCGCCAGGAACGCCATCTCCTCTGCGGTGGACACGTGCAGCACATGCAGCCGGCGGCCCGTCTCGGCCGCCAGCCCGACGATGCGCCGCGTCGCGGCCAGCGCGCTTTCCTCGTCGCGCCAGCGATGATGATCCCGCACGTCGCTGCTCGCGTCCACGAGCGCCCGGCGTTCGCGCAGCCGCGCCTCGTCTTCCGCGTGCACGGCCATGCGCCGCCGCCCGTTGCGCACGATCCGGCGCAACACGGCTTCGTCGTCGGCGAGCAGGTCGCCGAACGAACTGCCCATGAAGACCTTCACGCCCGCGCAACCCGGCAGGTTTTCAAGCGACGGCAGCCGTTCGGCGTTCGCGGCCGAGCCGCCGATGTAGAACGCGTGGTCGCACCACGCACGGCCGCACGCGAGATCCAGCTTGGCCTGCAGATCCTGCGCGGTCAGCGTCAGCGGATGCGTGTTGGGCATCTCGAAGATCGTCGTGACGCCGCCGAGCACCGCGCCGCGTGTGCCGGCCTCGAGGGTCTCCTTGTGCGTGAGGCCCGGTTCGCGGAAATGCACCTGGCTGTCGACAACGCCCGGCAGCACATGCAGGCCGCCGGCGTCCAGCAGGACGTCGGCGCTCCACGTGCCGTGCAACGCGCCCAGCGCGACCACGCGGCCGTCCGCGCATGCGACGTCGATCCGCTCGGCGCCGTTGGGCGTCATCACCGTGCCGCCGTGCACGAGCAGGTCGGCGTGACGTCGCTTCAGCGCGTGGGCCGCGCCCCCTTCACGTCGAATGGAGCCCACGACTCAGAACTCGTTCTGGATGTGCTTGTAGCCCAGCACCAGCGCATTGTTCGTACGTGCGACGTCCTCGGAGAAGTCACTCGCGTCGGCCGTCACCTGCGGCAACGCGCGACATAGCAGGGGTCATCATCCGACCACAGCGTCACCGCATGGTCGAACGCGTCGATCAGGTCGCGCACGTCGCCCTTGAGGAGCCCGAAGTCGTAGATCATCTGCCCGTGGTCCAGCGCATGCGCTTCGAGCAGCAGCTCGACGCGGTACGAATGGCCATGGACCGAATGCGAGCAGCGCCGCGTGCTGCAGCCGCGCACCACGTGCGCGTTCTCGAAGCGGAACAGCTTGCGGATCAGCATACGCCGGCGCCTTCGTGAACCGGCGCGGCCCACGCCACCGCATCGTGCGGATGCAGGCTTTCCAGATGGCGCACGTGCACGCGCGGGTTCGCATGGTGGCCGTGGCCATCCAGCGCGGCCTGGACCCGCCGGGCGGCATCCTCGACGAACATCAGGTTCCCGCCGTTCAGCACCGCGAACGCCTGCTCGTCCGCCCGCTTGACGGCCGTCTGCACCGGCGTGCCGAGCGCGTGCTCGATGCGATCGATCAGGTCGACGAGCCCCAGCGCCGCGCCATCGGCAGGCAGCCCCACGCTGACGACGGCTTCGCTGCGCTGGCTGTGCGGCGTGGCCGCAGTCGCGTGCCGTTTCAGCCACGCGGCGACCGCCGCCGGCTCCACGCGATCGTCGCGGCCGAACGCCGCCAGGAATGCCTGCTCGACCCAGTGCCGCGACAGCGCGGCGGAGCACGGGCACGTCGACGAATAGACGACCGCCACCTGCGCGCGCAACTGGAACCCGAAGCCGGTCAGCGTTGCATCGATCCGGACCGGATAGGCCTTCCACCCGGCCAGCCCATCGGTCACCAGTGCGGCGCGGCGTGCCAGCAGGTCGAAGCGCAGCCGCAATCGCGCACTGCGCGTGCCGCAGTCGCGATGACTGTCGACCATCGCATGCAGCACATGCTGAAGGCGGGCCGGCGACAGCACCGCGCCATCGCCGAGCCCGTCGAGCAGCCGGTACAGCCGCGACATGTGGATGCCCTTCACGTGCGGCGCGGGGAGATCGACCTGCACGTCGGCGCGCGCATGCACGTCGCGCCGGCAGCCGGGCTCGGCCACCGCAACGGGCAGGTCGATGCCCTGCATGCCGACCCATTCGAGCGGGCGGCCGCCCGGCGCGGCATCGGTCAGGGAAATATCGGGAAGGGGTGCATTCATGCTCGGAATCCGGTGGAGCGCCTTCTCCATCCGGATCGATGCAGGAAGCGCGTTCAGGTCAGGCCCAGTCGCGAAACGGGTTGTCCCACGTGGTCCAGTGTTCGGGGCCGGTGGCCATCTCGGCATCGGTCAGCAGACACGCGTCGAAGCTTGCGCGCAGCGCGGGCTCGTCCATGTCCATGCCGATCAGCACGAGTTCCTGCCGCGCGTCGCCGACGCGCTCGTCCCAGCGCGCGCGGATCTGCGCGACGGCTTCCGCGTCCTGCGGCCAGCGCTCGGGCGGCACGGCCACCCACCAGTAGCCGGCCGGCCCGTGCCGCGCGACCGCGCCGGCCTGCGACCACGAACCGGCGACGGTCGGATGCGTGGCGAGCCAGAAGAACCCCTTCGAGCGGACGACGCCCGGCCATTCGCTCTCGACGAGATCGAAGAAACGCTGCGGGTGGAACGGCCGCCGCGCGCGATAGACGAAGCTGCGAATTCCGTATTCGTCGGTCTCGGGCGTGTGCGTGCCGCGCATCTCCTGCAGCCAGCCGGGCGCGCGCGACGCCGCGTCGAAATCGAACAGGCCCGTGTCGAGCACGCGCTCGAGCGGCACCTTGCCGAATTCGGCGATCTCGATCCGTGCGCGCGGGTTCAAGCCGCGCAGCAGCGCGACCAGCCGCTCGCGCGCACTTGCGTCGATCAGGTCGATCTTGTTGATCACGATCACGTCGCAGAACTCGATCTGGTCGATCAGCAGATCGACCACCGTGCGCGCATCCTCGTCGCCCATCGATTCGCCGCGCGACTGCAGGCTGTCGCGCGATGCGTAGTCGCGCAGGAAATTGAATGCATCGACCACCGTCACCATCGTGTCGAGCCGCGCGACTTCGCCGAGGCTGCGGCCGTCCTCGCCTTCGAACGTGAACGTCTCGGCCACCGGCAGCGGCTCCGAGATGCCGGTCGATTCGATCACGAGCTGGTCGAACCGCCCTTCCCTAGCGAGCCGGTCGACCTCGATCAGCAGATCCTCGCGCAGCGTGCAGCAAATGCAGCCGTTGCTCATCTCGACCAGCTTCTCGTCGGTGCGCGACAGCCCCGCGCCGCCGTCGCGCACGAGCGCCGCGTCGATGTTGACCTCGGACATGTCGTTGACGATGACCGCGACGCGCCGGCCCTCGCGATTGTTCAGGATGTGGTTGAGCAGCGTCGTCTTGCCGGCGCCGAGGAAGCCGGACAGGACGGTCACGGGAAGCCGCGTGGACGGATGGCGTGCGGTACTCATCGAGCGATTCCGGAAGAGGACGTTGAGAAGAGGGTGATATATTGTATCGCAACGATATAACATATCATTTCAAACGTCCAGCAGACCGCTCGGGTTTTATCCGGAGCAGGCCGCGCCCGCTCCGGTGCCAGTCCGTCACGTATAGAGCGACGCCGGCGGCAACGCCCCGGCCAACGCGAACCGGCCCACGTCGCGCAGCCGGTAGTCGAGCGGATCGTGCAGCGTATGCGTGCGCGCGTTCCGCCAGAAGCGGTCGAGGCCGAGCGACGCGGCCGTCGCGCGTGCGCCGCATGCGTCGAACAGCGCCTCGCCATTCTCGAGCGCCGCGCGCTGCGCGACGATCTTCGCCTCCGATACCGCAAGCGCCACCTCCGCGCGCTCGTCCGCCGTCAGCGCATCCTGCCGCGCCCACGCGCGCTGCAATGCCGCGGCCGCGCGATCGGCCAGCGCCGCCGCGGCGATCGCCCGCACGCGCATGTCGCCGAAGCGCTGCAGCGTGTACGGATCGTCGCTCGCCTGCGCGACCTCCGACTGGATCCACGGGCGGCCATGCTTCAGCACGTAGTCGCGCGCTTCCGCCAGCGCGCCTTCCGCGAGCCCGACGAACAGGTTGGTCAGCACGAGCTGCGACACGAGCGTGCGCAGCGTCGCACGCGGTGTCGGCGGCGTCTCGGAACGGTGCAGCACCTCGTCCGCCGCGAGCGGCACGCCGTCGAAGCGCACGCTGCCGCTGTCGGTCTGGCGCTGGCCGATCGGATCCCAGTCTTCGTTGACCGTGATCCCCGGACGATCGGTCGGCACCACGCCGAACACCGTGCGGCCGGTGTCGGGATCGTGCGCGGACACCGTCATGCGGTGCGAGCCGCGCGTGCCCGAGCAGAAGCCCTTCACGCCATCGAGCCGGTAGCCGCCGTCGGGCGTCGCGGTGGCCACGAGCCGCGTGTCGAGCGGATTGACCGCATTGCCCCACCACCAGTGCTGCTCGACGGTGCCGCGCAGATAGCGTTCGCGCTGCGCGCCGCTGCCCCACACGTCGACGCTCACCACCTGCAGGCACTGGAACCCGACGAGATGCGCGAGCGCGCTGTCGACGCGCGCGATCTGCCGGATCGCCTCGTAGATCTCGGGCCACGCGGCTTCCTGCCCGCCGAACGCACGCGGCACCGCGAGCGTCAGCAGGCCCGCATCGGCGAGCCACTGCTTCTCCTGCGCCGCATGACCGCCCGCGCGGTCGCGCGCGGCGGCCGTTGCGCGCAGCGCGTCGATCGCGCGGGCCAGTGCCTCGCGGTCGACGGCCGGTGCATCGGTATCCGGCGCCAGCGTCGCCGGGCCGCGTGGATCGTTCATGCAATGGCTTCCTGTTCAACGGTTGCGCCCGACAGCGGCACCAGCGCGCCGAGCGGACGGCCGGTCAGCCGCGACAGGATCTCGCGCCGCCAGTCGTCGTAGATCGCACGATATTCGGCGATATCCGCGCCGAACACCAGTGCGGTGTGCGCGTACTCGTCGTGCAGATAATCGTCGAGCCGCGCCTGCGTTTCCTCGTCGGCCGCGATCACGCGATCGATCAGCGCGTCGCGTTCCGCCGCCGGTAGCGCGTTCAACGTGTCGAACCACCACTGGACGATCTGCACGCGATGCCACTCCTCGTCCGGCCGGATCCGGTTCTCGCCATGCTCGCGCATCGCGGAATCGCCGATGCGGCCGGTCTTGCGCTGGATCCACAGCTTCGCGAGGATGTGCAGCTCGTAATGCCATTCGAATGCGAGAAAGCCTGCGACGTCGCGCGTCGCGATGTCGCCGATGCGCGCCCAGTGTGCGGCGACGAGCCGGTCGACTTCCGGCAGCGGATCGCGCCCCGTCAGTTCGGTCACGCGTTCGCGGCCGATCACCGCATGCGCGCCGTCGTCGCCGAGCTGGCGCGACAGGATCAGCTGGAAATGCGGATCGTCGCGGAACAGCGTGTCGATCGCCTTCGCGACGACCTGCACGATGAACAGGTCGTGCGACGCCATCTTCGTGTAGTAATCGGCGACGGCGGCCCGTTCGTCGTCGTTGCGCGGCTCGCGCGGCGGCGTGGCGAGCTTCGCCGGGAAGCCCGGACGATGGCGTCGCGCCACGTCGAGAAACAGCGCTTCCTCGAATTGTCCGTTCCATTCGCGCGGCGCGCCGATGGGCAAGGTCATGATGTTCGGTCTCTCAGGATCGTTGATGAAGCGAGCGGACGCTTGTGGCGTCGCTCAGGTACGCCGGGTCACGCGTCGGACCAGGCGGTCGCCCGTGATTTGCACGGCCGAAACGAGTGCGATCAGGATCACGATCACGGTCGCCATGACGGTCGTGTCGAACCGCTGATAGCCGTAGCGGATCGCAAGATCGCCGAGGCCGCCCGCACCGACGGCGCCCGCCATCGCGGTCGAGCCGATCAGTGCGACGACGGTAATGGTGAAGCCGCCGAGCATGCCGGGCAGCGCCTCCGGCAGCAGCACGTGCCAGACGATGTGGCGGCGCTTCGCGCCCATCGCGAGCGCGGCCTCGATCAGCCCGCGATCGACTTCGCGCAGGCTCACCTCGGCGATCCGCGCGAAGAACGGGATCGCGGCGATCGACAGCGGCACGACGGCCGCCCAGACGCCGATCGTCGTGCCGATCAGCACGCGCGTGAACGGCAGCAGCGCGACGAGCAGGATGATGAACGGCGTCGAGCGGAACACGTTGACGAGCGCGCCGAGCACCGCGTTCACGCCGCGCCGCTCGTAGATGCCGCCGGGCGCGGTCATCACGAGGATCACCGCGAGCGGGATGCCGATCAGCGCGGCGATCGCGGCTGAGGCGGCGACCATCGACAGCGTGTCGCGGATCGCGTCGAGCAGTTCGGGCCACCAGAGGTCAAACATAGCCGAGCACCTCCGCGTGATTCGCGTGG
>NZ_JAAGPP010000083.1:0-237 GCF_017104975.1 Burkholderia sp. Ac-20344 | reverse complement strand
AAAAAAAAAAACGCAACCAGAAGCCCCGTAAGTTACGAACCATCAGCCCCCTTCCCACCATTCCCTACTTCCTGTTCTACTTCACGCACATGATCCTCTACTCTAGCCATTCCTACTTGCCTTGCCCCGTACATTTATCGCTGTCTTACCTACGCTCTATCCCATCTTCCGCCTAACTCCTGTGTCCACAGTGACTGCCACTATGTCTTGCGATGTGTGTCATACTTATGCGTCACC
>NZ_JAAGPP010000082.1:0-40031 GCF_017104975.1 Burkholderia sp. Ac-20344 | reverse complement strand
GCCGGCCGAGCAGGCTGGCCGGCAGGCCGGCCGCGACCTCGGGCGGTGCCGCGTCAGGCAGCGCCGACGGTTCGGCCGCGTGCTGCTGCGGCGGCCGGTCGAACAGGATCGCGAGCGCATGACGGTTCTCGGTGCGCTGCTGGATCAGGCGAGTCTGCGCGGCGCGTTGCGCGGCGAGGCTCTGTTCCGCCTGCGCAAGGTCGAGACCCGATACGGCGCCGGCCGTGTGCCGTGACCGAACGACCGCGAGCGTGCGCACCGCATACGCGATGTTCGCGTCGCCGAGCGCGATCTGCCGGTTCAGATAGCCGATTTGCCAATACAGCGACGCGGTCGTGCCGATCAGCGACAGCCGCGCGGCTTCGAGATCGGCGGCCGTCGCGTCGGCTTCCCAGCGCGCGGCGTCGCGCAGCGCGGCCAGCCGGCCCCACAGGTCGATTTCATAGCTAAGCGAAACGTTCGCGTTGCTCGACCGGCCCATCTGATGCGTATCGAGCGTGCGCGACACGGCACCGTTCGCGCCGGCCGACACGTTGGGCGTCAGGTTCGTATTCGCGAGCCCGGCCTGCAGTTGCGCGCGGTATACGCGGATCGCCGCGATCGCGAGGTCGTTGTTGGCGCGCAGCGCGTCGTCGATCAGCGCGTCGAGTTGCGGATCGCCGAAGCTGCGCCACCAGTCGCGCGTCGTGGCCGGCGCGTGGGCGGAAACCGGCGCCGCCCAGTTCGCGGGCATCGCGACGGCGGGCAGCGGTTCATGGCGCGCGCCTGCACAGCCGGCGAGCAGCGCGGCCGCGCACGCGAATGCGCCCAGGCGGTGAAGCGGTGAGGAATGCGTCATGGCGGGCCTTGCGTCAGTCGCGCGCGAGCGCATCGATCGGATCGAGCCGCGATGCGTTGCGCGCGGGCATGAAGCCGAATATCACACCGGTGAGTGTCGAGCACACGAACGCGGTCACGATCGCGCCGGCCGAGAACACCATCTTCCACTGCGCGACGAACATCGAGAACAGCGCGCCGAGCCCGAACGACAGCGCAATGCCGATCGTGCCGCCGAGCAGGCAGACGAGCACGGCCTCGACGAGAAACTGCTGCAGGATGTCGGACTGGCGCGCGCCGACCGCCATCCGGATGCCGATTTCGCGCGTGCGCTCGGTGACCGACACCAGCATGATGTTCATCACGCCGATTCCGCCGACGACGAGCGAGATCACGGCGATCAGCGACAGCAGCAACGTGAGCGACTGGCCGGTCTTCTCGACGGTCTTCACCACGCTGTCCATGTTGTACGTGAAGAAATCCTTGCGGCCGTGGCGCTGCGTCATCAGTTTTTCGAGGCTTTTCTCGGCGGCGGCGCTCGGCTGCCCGTCGCGCACGCGCACGGTGATGCTGTCGAGATGGCGCTGCCCGAAGAGACGCCCGCTCGCGGTCGTGTACGGCACCCACACGTTCAGGCTCTTCACGCTGCCGAACGCGCTCTTCTTGTCGGCCGTCACGCCGATCACGACGCACGGCACGTTGTCGACCAGGATCACTTCACCGACCGGGTTGCGCGTCGCGCCGAACAGCTTGCGGCGCGTGTTCTGGTCGATCACGGCCACCTGCACCTGGCGGCGCACGGCTTCCTCGTCGAATGCGACGCCCAGCGCGAAGCGCATCCCGCGCGCCTGGAAGAAGCGGTCGCCGACACCGCTCACGAGCGCGTTCACGTCGACGTTGCGGTAGCGCAGCAGCAGCGTGCGCGACGTTTCGGGCGTCGCGCTGTCGACGTACGGCTGCTCGGCGAGCGCGGCGACATCGGCGGGCACGAGCGTCTGGATCGCGTCCGCGCGGCTGTCGCCCCAGTCGGTGCCCGGATAGATGTTGATCGTGTTCGTGCCGATGCTGCCGATCTCGTCGAGCATGTAGCGCTTCGCGCCTTCGCCGATCGCGACGATCGACACGACCGACGTGATGCCGATGATGATGCCGAGCATCGTCAGCAGCGTGCGCAGCCGGTGCGACACGAGCGCGATCCACGCCATCCGGCAGGCCTCGGCGAAGCGGCCGGAGCCGGCCGCGAAGCGGCGCGCGCGGGTGCCGGAATCGGTGTCGGCATGCGCATCGGTGTCGATTGCCGCGGGCGGCGGCGTGTCGTGACGATCGCGGGCGGATGACGTGCCGGTTGCCGCTTCGGTTGCGTCGGCTGCGTCGACGCACGCTTCCGCGAGCGCTTCCGCATAGTGCCGGTTCGTCCGGTCGGCGACGATCTCGCCGTCGCTGATCTCGATGATGCGCTTCGCATGGCGCGCGACGGCCTTGTCGTGCGTGACGATGACGATCGTATGGCCGAGCGCGTTCAGCTCGTGCAGGATGCGGATCACGTCCTGGCCGCTTTTCGTGTCGAGCGCGCCGGTCGGTTCGTCGGCGAGGATCACCTGGCCGCCGTTCATCAGCGCGCGCGCGATGCTCACGCGCTGCTGCTGGCCGCCGGACAGTTGCCCGGGACGATGGTGCGCGCGATCCGCGAGCCCGAGGCGCGCGAGCAGCTCGCGTGCACGCGCGTGCCGCTCGGCGCGCGGGGTGCCGGCATAGATCGCGGGCATTTCGAGGTTCGCGACCGCGTCGACGTGCGGCAGCAGGTGATAGCGCTGGAACACGAAGCCGAAGTGTTCGCGGCGCAGTTGCGCGAGCTCGTCGCTGTCGAGCATGTGCGTGTCGCGTCCGCCGACCGTGTACGTACCTTCGCTCGGGTGGTCGAGGCAGCCGAGGATGTTCATCAGCGTCGACTTCCCGGAGCCCGACGCGCCGACGATCGCGACGATCTCGCCCGCGTGGATCGACAGGTTGACGTTGTTCAGCACGACGACGTCCTTGTCGCCGGCCGGAAAGCGTCGGGTGACGGCCGCGAGTTTCAGCAGGGGCTGGCGCATCGTCACACCACGTCCGCCAGCGGCGCGTGGTCGTCGCCGGCTGCTTCGCCGATCACGACGCGTTCGCCGTCCTTCAGGCCGGCCAGCACTTCGACGCGCACGTTGTTGTGGATGCCGATGCGGATGTGGCGCGTTTCCGTGCTGCCGTCGGCGCGCAGCACGCGCACCGCGTAGGTGCCGTCCTGGCGTTTTTCGCCGAGCGCGGCGGCCGGAATGCTGAGCGCGTTGCGTGCGTTGCCGAGCACGATGCTGACTTGCGCGGTCATCGAGATGCGCAGCCGGTGCGCGGGGTTCGGCACTTCGAACAGCGCGTGGTAGAACACGGCCGAATTCGGCTTCGTGCCGCCGCCCGCGCCGCCGAGCGTGCTTTGCGCTTCGGCGTAGTTCTGCGGCGCCGGTTCGATCGCGCGCAGCTTGCCGTAGTGGCGCTTGTCCGGTTCGCCGAGGATCGTGAAATACGCGGTCTGTCCGCCACTCACGCGGATCACGTCGGCTTCCGATACCTGCGCCTTCACGGTCATCGTGTCGAGGTCGGCGAGCTTCAGGATCACCGGCGCCTGTTGCTGCGCAATCACGGTCTGGCCTTCCTGCGTGACGATCGCGACGACTTCGCCGTCGATCGGCGCGACGATGCGCGTGTAGCCGAGGTTGGCCTGCGCGGTCTCGATCTGGATGCGGGCCGAGCGGATCTGCGCAGCGAGCGATGCGAGCGTCGCGCGCTGCACGTCGAGCGTCGCGCGCGCGGCCTCGAACGATTCGCGCGACGTTGCATCGTCGGGCAGCATCGCCTGCTGGCGCCGGAACGCAAGTTCCGCCTGCGTGAGTTGCGCGGCGGTCGACTGGTGTTGCGCGCGCAGGCTTTCTTCGCTGGCGCGCGCCTGGCGCAGCGCGTTTTCCGAGATCACGGGATCGATCTCGGCGAGCCACTGGCCCTTCGTGACCTTGTCGCCGAGCTTGACCTTCAGCGATTTCAACTGCCCGGAGACTTGCGCGCCGACGTCGACCTGCCTGAATGCCTGCAGTGCACCGGTTGCCAGCACCGCATTCTCGAGATCGCCGCGCGAGACGGGCGCGGACAGGTATTGCGGATGCTTGTCGGGCGCGCACGCCTTCAGCGTGACGCCGGTGGCGATCGCAACGATGGCAAGGGAAGCCAGCACGATGCGCCGGCGGCGGTGGGTCTTCTGAGTCATGAGCGTGCAGCGAGGATGAAGCGATACCGGCGATGCGTACAACCGGGCGGGACGATCCGGCCGGCGTCGCATGCCGGGCATGTTGCCCGCGACGGTATCCGCGTATGCATCGCGCGGCCGTGCCGAGTCGAATCAGCCGCTCATGGTAAGCGAGGACATCAGGCCAAATCGTGTGGAAATTGTGCTGAATTGTGCGAACCCCGTGCGGGAGCGGATGCCGCGCGGCGTCATTGTTGCCATTTGTGAGAACGGCGGGCGAACGCCCGGGCGCGTGTGGCGGGCTGCGTTACCGCTGCGCGGCGGCGAGCGTCATCATCGGCCGGTCACGTTCGTCGTCGAGCGCGGGCCGTGCATCGACCTGATCCTGCGTCGGCCCCCATTCGTCCCGGTGCGTAAGCGTGAAGCCGCTGCCGATCAGCAGGTTCACGAGCGTGCCGAGCGTGCGGCGCTGCTTGACGACGACCGGCGCGAGCTCGCCGCGTGCGCGGCGCTCGATCCCGCGCGCTTACGCGTGCTGCCCGCCCGCGTCGATCCGGCGTTGCGTATCGGCGTCGACGATGTCGCGGATCGCGCTGAACAGCGGCGCGGCGTCGGTGTAGCGGCGGCCGTAGCCGAGATTGAATGCGTAGTCGAAATCGGGCGGATTGCTGCCCTGGTTGTGCTGCAGGATCGTCTCGAGCTTGTCGAGCGCCTTCGCCGCGCGCGCTTCCGGCGATGCAGCCGCCTCGTATTCGTCACACAGCGCGACGATCTCGTCACGCTGCGCGGGATCGAGCGGCGCGGTCAGCGTCAGCAGGTCGTCGCGTTCGTGCGCGCTTTTGTCGGGGTGCGCGGCCTGTTCGACGGCGGGGATGTCGCCGTGCAGCGCTTCGCCGAGATCGTGGACGACGCACAGCTTCAGCAGCTTCAGCGTGTCGATGCCGGGTAGCGCGTCTGCGAACACGAGTGCCATCAGGCACAGCCGCCAGCTGTGCTCGGCCGTGCTTTCCGCGCGCCCGGCCGACGTGTAACCGCTGCGCAGCACGTTCTTCAGGCGTTCGGCTTCGCGCAGGAAAGCGAGCCGCGCGTGGATCGTATCGGGGTTCATGGTTGGTCGGCATCCTTGCGATGAGCCGTCCAGCGTAATGCGGGTGGGCGCAGTTCGTCCACGCATGAAATATGCGTGGCGTGCGGGGGATCGGATGCGGCGGACCTGCCCGTCGACGGGAGCGGGCGCGCTTTGCCGCGCGGCTACGTCGCGAAAAGTCCGGCCCAGCAGAAGAGGGCGAAGAAGCCGGTCTGGACCAGGACGATCAGGCTGTACAGGTAGGGGCGGCTGCGGCGCGCCACGCGCCTGCCGCCTGCGTTGGCCACGCCCGAGCGAAGCGCGATCAGCACGGCGGCGCCCGTATGGAGCATGAACGCGACGATCACGATCTCTCGCACGACAAGCGTCGACATGTGGTATTTCCCCTGGCCGTGCCATCATTTACGTTGGCATCGTTTGCATTGCATGCCGGACACATCGAAGCACGCCGCGCCGTTGCCTGCCTGCGGTTCTTCGTTGCGATCCGGCGATTACGCATCGTCGAGCGTCTCCACGAGCCGCGCGGCCGAGCCGTCCGACAGCGTCATCCGCGTCCAACGGCACAGGCTGCCGCGGATCGGCACGACGCGCGACGCGTTTGCGCCGGTGTCGAATTCGACGCTCGGCGGCCCCGCGCGGTCGTGCCAGCCGAGCGTATCGAGCGCGGTTTCCATGCGGACGATCTCCGGCGTCGCGTAGCGCCACAGCGACGTGCCGAGCAGCATCGGCAGCGGCTGCGAGAATTCGGCCGCGCGCGCCGGCGAAGCGGCGAGCAGGCGGTGCGTGAGGTCGCACACGAGATGCATGCGGCCCGCGCTGCCCGCGACGAGCCGTGCGAGCGCGTGGTCGCCCGCGGAATCGAGGCGCGCGGCGAGCAGCCGTTCGGCCGTCGCGCGTTCGTCGGGCGACATCTGCTGGAGGCCGGCTTCCCAGCGCGAGATCGTCGATTGCGCGACGCCGAACAGTTCGGCCGCATGGCTTTGCTTGACGCGGCGCAGCGCGCGCCAGCGCTTGAGTTGCGGGCCGAGCGGCGGCGTATGAAGCGGTGAGGCGGTCATGGCGATGCTCCTGTGGCGCTCGTACCGCACGCCTTTACATGATCCGGAGGCCGCCGTTCGCCTGGATCGCGATTGCCGCAAACGGCACGAGCACGAGGCCACCCAGCACGAGCACGCCGTCGGCGGCAACCGTGATCGGCGTGGCGAGAATCCGCAGCCCCATGCCGAGCGCGGACGGCGATTGCCTGATGTAGACCGAGTACGGCCGATTGAACGGCTGCGTGGCGGTCTTGTACTTTTCGGCGAACCCTTCCGTCGAATAGCGCTTGCCGCCGATGTCGCCTTCGAGCACGAGGCCGGCCGTCGCGGCGGTGAAGCCATCGGCGGCGGCAGCCCGCCGATCGTCGTCCGACGCGTCCTTCGGCAGCACGATCCGGTAGTGGCCCGTGATGCTGCCGCCGCTCGCATGAAAGCCGGCGAACGTCGTACGCAGCGATTTCCGGTAGCTGGACAGCAGTACCGGCCGCAACTGCGCCGGCAGATCGAAGATGTAGTGGTAATCGGTGCCCAGGACGACCAGTTTCTTGCCGTCCTCGGTCATCATGAATCCGGACACTTGTTCGCTGTATGCGTCGTCCTTGTACAGTTTCGGCGTGAAACAGCCCGACAGTGCGAGGCTGCTCGCGGCCAGGCCGGCGGCCAGCAGGCGCCGGCGCGTGATCGATACTTTCATTGTTGTTGTCCCGTCTCGTGCGGTTCGATTCAGTTCAGTGGCTTTCGCCCTCGGAAGCCGGATTCTCGCGTATCCGCCGTGCGTTGTCGAACGGAAAATCTGCCTCGGCAGCGGCCGGCTCGTCCCGTCCGTGCCGTGCCGACAACGTGTTCGTCACGCTTTCAACCGTCTCCGCCATATCTTATTATTTGGCCGGTGCGGACGCGTACCGGCCGCCATCGGTCATGTCGAGGCATGACGCGCCGGTACGAATTACCGCATTTCGGCCTGTGCGTCGCACGATGCGCGGTCGAAACGACAGGAAACGCGTGGCCAGCGCGTTTCTCGAAAAAATGACGAGAGGGCGCGATGGTACGACTGGTCTTGCTGCTGCTGGGTATCGAATACTTGCGCACCCGCTGGCGCGGGCTGACCGTGCTCGGCTGGGTGTGGGTCGTCGCGGGCGGCGTGATCTTCGTCGATGCGCTCGACGGCGCGCTGCACTTTCCGATCCAGATCTTTGCGTGGCTGTTCCTGATCGAGGGGCTCGCGACGCTCGCGATGGCCGGCAGCGGCGTCGGCGGGCAGCGCGTCCTGCGCTACGTGAAGGGGATCGCGGTCGTGGTCGCTGCCGGGCTCGTGTTCGCGGGGCATCACCACGGCCATTTCCTGCTGTCGATGATCTTCGGCACGCTGTTCCTCGTCGACGGGCTGCTGCAATGCACCGCCGCGTGGATGGTGCGCTATCGCCGCTGGAACGTCGCATTCGCATGGGGCGTCGTCGAGATCCTGCTGGCAATCTTCTTCTACCAGCCGTATCCGACCCACTACGTGGGCACCGTGCCGTACTGCCTTGGCCTGCTGCTGATGTTCGGCGGGATGCACATGCTGAGCCTCGCCGCGCGCGTGCGGCGGCTGACGCGCAACCCGGCGTTCGCGACTTCGCCGGCACCGGCACTCGCGCCGGACCTCGACGATGCGCGCGACCTCCCGCATTTCGCCCAATCCGAATGGGACGGCCCGCCCGCCGACGGCGAGCATGCACTCACCGTGCACGTGTGGACGCCGACCGGCACGTCGAAGGCCGAAGCGCAGCGCTATCCGGTGATCGACCGCTATATCGCGGCGGTGGACGTCAACGGCGTGATCTCGACCGGCCACGCGGCACTGGAGTCGCCGGAGGGGATCTATATCAGCCTGTATCCCGGCGTCGAAATCGATCGTTCTCCGGACGAATTCACGCGCATCCTGCGCGCGACGCGCGAAAACGACGTGCCGGGCCTGTTCCAGCCCGACTACGCGACCGAATCGAAGGCATGGTGCCCGTCGACCGTGCGCGTGCGGATCCGCAACTACGATCCGGCGAAGCTGGATGCGTTCTGGACGTCGTACCGGCAGAACGTGACGTACAACCTCACGCACCGCAACTGCTCGAGCACCGTGTCGAACGCGCTCGAAGCCGCGCTCGACGGCGCGGTGTGGCGGCTGAAGGGCGCGCGTGCCGGGTGGGGCGCGTTCGTGCGGCTGCTGCTCACGCCGGAGCTGTGGGTCGCCGCGCAGATCCGCAAGCGCGCGGTGACGATGGCGTGGACGCCCGGGCTCACGCTCGACTATGCGCGCGCGCTCAGCATGCTTGCCGACCCGCGGCCGTTCGCGTGGTGGAAAGTCGCGCGCTCGGCCGTGAAGGCGATCATGGCGTCGCGCCGCACGTGGCGCGAGCAGGACAACGCGGCGCTGTCGCCCGGCGGATCGGAGGCTGCGTCGATGAAGTGATCGCGTGTCGCCGGACGAGGGCCCGGCGACACGGAGGCCGCCAGCGTGCGGCACGGCGATGTTGCCCGCCACGAGAACCCACATACGCAAACAACAATGAACAAGACGAGCGCTTTCCGCATCCTGATTCCCGCTGCCCTGGCGCTGACGAGCGCCGGCTTCGCGCAAGCGAGTGCGGACGAAGTGCCGCGCATGAGCAACGACGTGTACCGGATCTCGGTGTCGTTCTGTTCGAACGTCGCGGCCGCCGAGAAGGTCGAGTGCCAGGGCGACATGATCGCTTCGGGCAGCCGGATCGTCGCGGCGATCGGCGGCCTGCCGCCGGCATCCGCCACGTCGATCGACGAAGGCGCGCGCAACAAGCTGCCGGCAGAGGAGCGCAAGGGGCTCGCACCGGTCGAGCCGGGCGCGATCGACAAGGACGATGACCTCGCCGGTCTCGCCGGGATGGTGCGCCTGTGTGACGTGTACGAATCCGCACCGGCGTCGCGCGCGCGGCATCATGCGGCGCTGAAGCAGCAGTCGCCGGACGCCGCACCGCGCGTCGAGGCGTTGCTGGCCGATGCGTCGACGGCGGCGCGCCGGCGCGTCAGCATCGGCGTGTGGCAGATCCTCGCGCTCGAAGGCCCCGAATCGGTCGCGCGGGCATGCACGCAGCTGGGCGCCGGGTCGTGAGCGACGGCGTGCCGGTGTCGGCCGTGTGAGGCAGCGTGCGACGCGACGGTGCGTGCCCGCACCCGTGCCGCCGGACATCATTCGTCCACCTTCACATTCGTGCCATGTTGCGTCGGCAACAATCGCGGGCAGACATTCGACAACCTTGCGGCGCATCCCGCGACCGCAAGCCTTTTCCGAGGAAACGCCATGCTCAAGACGCTCGCCCGCGCTGCTGCCGCACTCGCCGTCGCTTCCGCTTCACTGCACGCCACCGCGCAGACCAGCTACGACTACCTGTTGCTCGCCGCGTCGTGGGAGCCCGGCTTCTGCGTGTCGCACGACACGCCCGAATGCACGAACCTCGCCGGCACGTATGCGGCGACGAGCCTGTCGCTGCATGGCCTGTGGCCGAACAACTACGACGGCAACCAGCCGTTCTACTGCGGCGTGCCGCAGAACGACATCGACCTCGACAACGCACACCAGTGGTGCAGCATGGACGCCTACCCGATCAGCAGCGCGACCCGCAACACGCTGTCGACGTACATGCCGGGCGTTGCGTCGTGCCTCGACAAGCACGAGTGGTTCAAGCACGGCACCTGCTCGAATTCGGCATCGCCCGATGCGTACTGGAACCAGGCGTCCGGCATGATCAGCCGGCTCGGCAACACGTCGTTCAACGCATTCCTGCAGGCGAACGCGGGCAAGACGGTCACGCGTAACCAGTTGCTGTCGGCGTTCGAAGGCGCGTTCGGCAGCAATACGCGCAGCGCGGTGTCGCTGAAGTGCACGAAGACGAATGGCGTGAGCTATTTCACCGAAGCGTGGATCGCGGTGAAGACGAACGCGACCACGCAGTTCCCGAGCGCCGCATCGCTCGTGACGGACGGCAATACGCAGGGCACGTGCCCGACGTCGGGTGTGTATATCGCGAAGTAGTGCGTTGATCACGGATTCCTGGCGGGGCAGGTGCTTCATGGCCGGCCCGTGCCGGGAACAACACATGACCAGGAAGTCATGTCGACGGTTTTTGCATTTGCGCAGGGCATTTTGAGACTGTGCAATTGAACACTGTTTCAGACAGTTTCCGTTCGCTGGATGTCGGTTTTGGCATCTGTTATCTCTTCGGCTTCCTCAAACAAGAGCGAACGCTGAGAGAATGAGATGGCCGCGAATAATGGCGCACGCGAGACGTCAACACTGTTGATATTCCAACGTCAGATTCCGCAAGCGATCCGACGGAACGCTGAAGGGCGGCGCGTTCTCACCAGTCCGGTTCCTGCACCCGAGACGTTTCCGGCGCTGATTGAGCTTGATGCGGCGGCGGTTGAAAGACCTGTTCACGAAATCTATGTGCAGTGTCTGTATTTGCTATCGGTGAGTGCGAATGCGCCATCGCTTTACGATGTTGCTACTGACATTCATCATCTTTGTGTAGATGGTGATGCCGCGCGTCAACTAGCGAACTGGCACATCCTCGCGATCGATGCGATCGGCGTCGTGCCGGCCGCGGGCAACGCGACGCGGCCGGCGCGTGCGACCCGCTACGCATGGTGTGTCCAAAGCGAGCTGCTGTCGCTGACTGATCCGAAGGGCGGCGTGACGCGCTTTCGTTGCGACCATGCGGGACGGCTGGATGAGTCGGGGAAGGTGGTGTGGCTGGGGGGTATCGGGCGTGGGGTGGGGAGAAGACGGTCTGGCCGGAGATACCGGAGCGGAACGAGGCGGGGAACGCAATCCGGTTCCAGGGGCAGTATCGTGATGAGGAGACGGGGCTGCATTACAACCGGTATCGGTACTACGATCCGAACTCGAGACGGTACATCACTCAGGACCCGATCGGGCTGGCCGGTGGCCTGAACGTCTATCAGTACCCACCGAATCCGATAAGCTGGATGCGCCGTCGACGGCACGCACGCGGGAGGCGTATCGGGCACGGATTCTTCCGCCGACGAGCGGCCGCATTCAACGCGCGGCGCATGGCATGCCGAACCAACGCATCGCCGCGTGCGCCGCTTCGTCGACGTTCGAAGCATCGTCACCGGCCCACGCGACGAAACCATCGGGCCGCACGAGCACGGCGCGCAATCCCAGCCGGTCTTTCGCATCGCTCGCGAGATACGCGATCCGGTCGCGCCAGCGGTTGGCGAGCGTCTGAAACGGCCTTCCTGCATCGAAGTCCAGCAGCATGCCCTTGCCGTGCCTGACGTGTTCGCCGAGCCGTGTTCCGTCGACGAATTCGAAGTCCGGAACGCTGCGCCCCACGAGCGGATGGCCGCCGCCGAGATCGTACGCAACGGACACTCCCCACACGCGCTCGGCGAAGTACGTCGCGCCGTCGCGCGTGTCGACGAGATCGCGGACGATCGCCTCGAGCGCGCGCGAACTCCGGGTCGGCCGCATCAGCGCGACCTGCGCGCGCGACCAGTCGAGCACGCGGGCGCCTACCGGATGCCGCTCGTCCGCATAGCTGTCGAGCAGGCCGGCCGGCGCGTCGCCGCGGATCGTGGCGGCCAGTTTCCAGCCGAGATTCATCGCGTCGCCGAGCCCGAGGTTGAGCCCCTGGCCGCCGAGCGGCGAGTGGATGTGCGCGGCATCGCCCGCGAGCAGCACGCGTCCGTTGCGGTAGGCCGTCGCCTGGCAGGCGCGGTCCGTCCACGTGGTGGCGAGCCGGAGCGCCGTCAGCGTGACGCCCGCGCCGGACACGCGACGCAACACCGCCTGCGCATGGTCGAGCGTGACCGGCCCGCGCCGGTGGAACGCGCCGCCGTCGAACTCGACCATCGCGATGGTTCCGGGCGGCGTGTACGTATACATCCCGGTCGCGGTGTAGTGACGGCCGGGCGCCAGCGTGCCCGGATCGGCGAGCTCGGCTTCGATCGAGTAGCCGGTGAATTCCGGATCGGTGCCGGCGAACGTGAAGCCGCCGGCCTTGCGGACCGTGCTGCGGCCACCGTCGCAGCCGACGAGCGAGCGTCCGCGCCACGTGTTGCCGCCTGCGTGCAGCGTCACTGCGTTGTCCCCGTCCGACTGATCGAAGCCCTCCACACGGATGCCGCGCCGGATCTCGACGCCCGTCGCGCTCGCGCGGGCGGCCAACGCGGATTCGACGCGTTCGAGATCGGTCGCCATGTGGGTGCCGGCCGGGCCGGGTAGACGGTACGGCCATCGGGACGCATCGATGCGGTCGTGGAAGAACGGGATGCCGGCGAAATGGCCGCCCGGACGGCGCGACTGCCGCATCCAGTGCGCGGTGTCGTATGCGCCGGACGGCATCGCGATGTCGTCGAGCAGGCCGCGCCGGTAGAACGCTTCGAGGGTGGGCGCCGACAGGCCACGCATGCCGAACGGCAACCGCTTCAGCGGGGAGGCCGGATCGCCGGCCTGCTCGAGCACCAGTACCGACAGGCCGGCAACGCGCAACTCGCAGGCGAGAAACAGGCCGACAGGGCCGGCTCCGGCAATCACGACATCATGGGTGACGGGTTGAGTCATCGAGGGCTCGGTTTCCAGCCAGGGTGGGCCGGCGGCAGTAAGAAGGGCGGCACCTGACTAGGTGTCGTGCCATGCGAAGGGAACTTATGGAACATCATTCCATTGCGGGATATTGGAACGATGTTCCAGGTGTGTCAAGCTACCGCGCATGACAAGCAGAAACCGAACCGAACGGCGCGCCGACGCGCTGTCGAAAGAGCGGATCGTCGACGCGGCGATCGAGATTCTCGACCACGAAGGCGAGGGCGCGCTGACGTTTCGCGCGCTTGCCGCGCACCTGGCGACCGGCAGCGGCGCGATCTACTGGCATGTCGCCGACAAGCACGACCTGCTCGCGGCGGCCGCGGACCGGGTGATCGCGGCCGCGATGGCGGACGAGTCGAGCGCGCCCGACGGCGATGCGGCGGAGGCGATCCGTCGCGTCGCGTTGCGTCTGTTCGACGCGTTCAGCGCGCATCCGTGGGTGGGCGCGCAGTTGTTCCGCGCGCCGTGGCAGGACGCGGTGCTGCGCATCCTCGAAAGCATCGGCGGGCACCTGCAGGGGCTGGGCGTGCCTGAACCTGCGCAATTCAACGCGGCGTCCGCGCTGATGCACTACATCTTCGGGCTGGCCGGCCAATACGCGGCGGGCGCCCGCCTGCATCCGCGCGATCCGGGGCAGCCGGAGGTCGTTGCGACCGTCGCCGACCGGTGGACGCAACTCGATCCGGCGGCGTATCCGTTCGTGCGCAAGGTGGCGGCGCAGTTGGCCGCGCACGACGAGCGCGAGCAGTTCGTGGCCGGCATCGACCTCATCCTGAACGGAATCGGAACGGCCCGGTAGCCGTTATCTTGCGGGTCGGTCCGGGCGATACCGTTGACCCGTCACGCTCACGCGTACGCGTATGCCGGCACCTACGCGAGCAGCCGCAACGCGTCCGCGAGCGACAGCACCGTCGTGCGCGATTCGAAGGCGGTGGAGAACAGGTGTTCGTGGACCACCGGGTCCGGGTCGTAGCAGCAATCCTTGACCGTATAAAGCCGGAAGTCCGCGTCGCTCGCGTGGGCGATCGACGACAGCATCACGCCCGTCGATGCGATGCCGACCATGATCAGCGAATCGACGCCTTGCTCGACCAGCCGCGCCTGCAGATCGGTGCCGAAGAACACGCTGGCGCGGTGCGCGACGATCAGCGGCTCGTCGGCCTGCCGGCCGAGCTCCGGCGACGGGCCGTCGTCGATGAACAGGCCGCGCTGCTTGATGCCCTGGCCGTTCTTGTTGCGCGGGCTGACTTCCGGATAGCCGGGGCTGAACCGCAGGTTCGCGAACCAGACGCCGATGCCGCTCGCCCGTGCCGCATCGCAGAGCCGGCGCGTATTGGCGAGCAACCCGGGCGCGACCGACGGAAACAGGCCGAGGATGTCGGTCTGGTAATGCATGACGAGCAGCGCGGTGCCGGACGGCACGATGGCGGGAATCGGCGCGGATGGGGAGTCGCCGGAAGTCGTGCGGGTTGCCGTTGCGATATCCGGTGCGTTTTGCCGAGTCATGAGCGAGGGTCTCCGATAGCCCGCGGGGAATTTCAACGTCCCCGATTTGTACCGGAAAATCGGGGCGGCTGCCGATGCGATTTTCGTAGGGGCGTTTTATCGCGCCGCGAGCCGGCGATCATTACGCCGGCGTCACATTCCTGCCTGCCGGCAATACACTGGTGGTCGCCGTCGCCGTCGCCGTCGCCGTCGCCGTCGCCGTCGCCGACGATAGCCGATACCTGAATCCGGGAATGTCGATGGCGCTCCTTTTGCGGCGAATCGGTCATATCTGACTTCGCCGCTTCAAAAGATCGACCACCTCGTATACGTAGTCATCCGTGCGTGCGTTCGGGGAGCGGCGTGCGTGAGGCGGTTACAAGGCGCTTTCCGAACATTGGCGCCCCTGCAAGTCCGAATGTCGGGGGCGCTACGAGCGAATGTGTACGCTCGACCTGTGTCCGAGCTCAGCGATGGCGACGGATCGGATCATAGCCGCCCGACCCATTGCTTATAAGGGGCAGCGGCCGAAGTTGTGCGGATTGCCCCCATTACCCGATGGCTGCCTATAATCGTCATCAACTTGCCCAAGAAATCGCGGTTACCAAGGTGAGGGGGTGTCCAAATGGGACAGTGCCGTCGCATCTATTCGCGCTTCGTCCTCGCAAGCTCGATCGCAGGTCTGGGATGTCTGGCGGGCGCAGGCCTCGCGCACGCCGAGGACAGTCCTTCGAACTTGCCGACCGGGTTCAAGCCATCGGAAAGAACGATCAACGTCTATGCGGTGTATGGCGACGGACGCGCGACCAACGGTGGCGATATGCATTGGCGCGCCTACGAAGTCGGCTTCGGCGATGTCCTGAATGACTACCTCTCGGTCTACCTCGCGTATGTGAACGAGGGGCATCCCCTGGATCACCACCGTGACGGCTTCGCCGCCATCGGTTCGTTTCGTTGGCCGGTCGGTGATCGCTTGGCGCTCGAGTTGTCGGCGGGGCCGTATTTCAGCATGGACACGACACACGTCAACGACCAGCCGCGTAATGAAAAGCGATGGGGCGTGCGCGCCTCGGCAGCGGTGCGGTATTACCTCGTACCCAACCGCTTCTTCCTCAAGGTGCAGTACAACCACGTGCAGATGATCGACGGATTCAACTCCGACGCGGTGCTCTTCGGCATCGGCTCGGATTTTGGCGGCGATCCTGGCCCGGCCTTTTCGGACGGCAAGACGCAGGTTGGCGTTTGGGCCGGGACATCGCAGACGAACCGTCCCCAAGTGCCGATGGAAAAAGGGTATATGGTCGAAGTCAAGCGGCCGCTCGGCAATGCATGGGCCTATTCGGCGAGCTTCGTCTACGAAGGCAATAACGGCGTCGCCGGCCGAAAAGGTGTGGCGGCGCAATTCTGGTATGTCGCGCCGATCAAGAGCAAATGGACGCTTTCGGCAGGTGTGGGCCCGTATCTCTCGCATGATCGGGACGAGGTCGCGAGCAAAACGAGACTCAATGCCTTGCTCAGCGCGCAGGTGACCTATCAGGTAACGAACGACTGGGCGGCGAGCTTGCGCTTTAATCGTGTCGCAACCGGCAACGACAAGGACCAGGACATGTTCATGGTCGGCCTGGCGCGCAATTTCTAGCGGCTCAGCTTGCACCGAATCGACATCGGCCTGCATGCGAGTGACCGTTTTACCTTCGGAAACGGCCTTTTGGAAGTAGGCGTTTTGTGCGGCCCAGTTGGGTCGATCGCCGCCGATGGCCGAATTCCCCATCAAGCGCACGCGCCGATATGAATCTCCCGCCGTTGGGCCAGATGAGGCTCGCTTAACCTCGATGCCTCAAAAGATCGACCTTCCCGAATATGTCGTCAACCACTCCAGCGCCAGCGTGCCCGCCAGCGAGTTCCCGTTCGCATCGAGCCCCGGTGCCCACACGCAAACAGCCATCTCGCCGGGCAGCACCGCGACGATCCCGCCACCAACGCCGCTCTTCGCAGGCAGCCCGACGCGGTACACGAAATCCCCCGCCGCATCGTAGGTGCCGCAGGTCAGCATCAGCGCCGACAGCCGCTTCGCGGAACTCGAGTCGACGATCCGCTCGCCGGTCACCGGCGCGACGCCGCCGTTCGCGAGGAACAGCGCGGCGCGCGCGAGCTCGACGCAGTTCATCGTGATCGCGCACTGGCGGCAATACGCATCGATCACCGTGTCGGGCGGCATCTGCATGTTGCCGAAGCTCGCCATGAAGTGCGCCATCGCGCGGTTGCGCTCCGCGTGCTGCAGCTCCGACTGCGCGACGCGCGAGTCGTAGTCGATGTCGTTCGATCCGATCAGCCGCCGCACGAATTCGACCAGCGCCGTCTCGGCCCTCACGAAGCGGCGGCACAGCACATCGGTGACGACCAGCGCGCCCGCGTTGATGAACGGGTTGCGCGGCTTGCCGCGCTCGCTTTCGAGCTGGACCAGCGAGTTGAACGCGTTGCCGGACGGCTCGCGGCCGACCCGTTCCCACAGTGCGTCGCCCAGCAGCTGGAACGCGAGCGTGCACGCGAACAGCTTCGAGATGCTCTGGATCGAGAAGCGCTCGTGCGCGTCACCGACCGTGCAAACGTTTCCGTCTAGCGTCACGACGGCCATCCCGAACTTGTCGGCAGGCACTTTCGCGAGTTCGGGAATGTAATCGGCAACCCGCCCCTGGCCAATCCAGGGGGCAAGTTCGGTGTGGATGCGTTCGAGGATCGTCTGGTAATTCATCACATCAGGCGGGTAGGTGAGCGGCCCGGATTCCGGCGAGCCCGTATGGAACCGCCCCGGCGCCGATTCGTCAAGCGCAGCCGGCATTGCGCCCTTATTTTCAAGACCGGCAAACAGGCAAGCGGCGGGCGCAGTATCATGCGGTACGTTTCGGCCGATGGCCGGCGTCCGGCACCGGCCGGCGCCGCCGTGGCCTCCCCGATGATCCGACCGCTACCCATGTCTTTTCGCATCCTGCTCGTCGAAGACGACACCCGCCTGTCCACGCTGATCGCCGGCTACCTGCGCAAGAACGACTATGAAGTCGACACTGTGCTGCATGGTGACGCCGCGGTGCCGGCGATCCTGTCCATTCGTCCCGATCTCGTCATTCTCGACGTGAACCTGCCGGGCAAGGACGGCTTCGAAATCTGCCGCGAGGCGCGCAAGCAGTACGACGGCGTGATCATCATGGTGACGGCCCGCGACGAGCCGTTCGACGAACTGCTCGGCCTCGAGTTCGGCGCGGACGACTACGTGCACAAGCCGGTCGAGCCGCGCATCCTGCTCGCTCGGATCAAGGCCCAGCTGCGCCGCGCGCCCGCGCGCGTGGCCGAGAGCACCGCGCCGCAGCCCGAGCGCTACGCGTTCGGCAAGTTCTCGATCGACCGCACCGACCGCTCCGTCGTGCTGCCCGACGGCAGCACGCCCGACCTGACGTCGGCCGAGTTCGACCTGCTGTGGGCGCTCGTGTGCCATGCGGGCGAAGTCGTCAGCCGCGACGACCTGATGCTGCAGTTGCGCGGCGTCGAATTCGACGGCCTCGACCGCACGATCGACGGGCGCATCTCGAAGCTGCGCCGCAAGCTGCGCGACGACGCGAGCAACCCGCAGCGGATCAAGACGATTCGCAGCAAGGGTTATCAATTCAGCAAGCACGCGTGGGAATGACGCGGCGTTCGTGCGTCGCCGTCACGTTCCGCGCGGGCATTCCACCCGCCGGCCGGGAGCCGAGATGATCCGACGAACCCGTTCGCACCCCGATGCACCGCCGCTGCCGACGCTGCGCTACGTCAAATGGCGCTGGCTGCATTTCCGCCGCGCGTGGACCGACACGCGCGCCGACCGCATTCCAAGCTGGTCGCGCCTTTACGTGCGCACCTACCTGCATCTGCTCGGCCTCGTGCTGCTGACCGCGCTCGTGCCGGCGCTCGCGCTGTGCGTCGAGTTGTCGCCGCAGGTCGTGTGGCATGCGTTCGACTCGCTGCCCGGCGACATCTGGATCGTGCTGATATTCGTGTTCGCCGCGCCCGCGCTCGCGGCGTACCGCTGGATGCGGCCCGTGTGGTCGGATCTCGTGATGGTGCGCGAGCGCGCGATCGATTTCACCGGCGGGCGCTTCAACACGCGTGCGCGCGAATCGCACAGCGTGATCATCGGCCCGCTCGCGCGGACGCTGAATGCGCTCGCGATGCGCATGGAACGGCTGATCGCCGCGCAGCGCGATCTCACGAACGGTATCTCGCACGAGCTGCGCACGCCGCTCGCACGGGTGCGTTTCGCGCTCGAAATGCTGCGCGAACCGGGTTCCGCGGCCGAATATCAGGGCGCGCTCGAGAGCATCGCGCAGGACGTGACCGAGCTCGAAGAGCTGATCGACATGAGCCTCACGTATGCGCGGCTCGAATACAGCTCGCTGCAGTCGAACCTCGAGATGACGGCCCCCGTCGCGTGGTTCGAGCATCAGGTCAGCGATGCGCAGCTGCTGTATCCGGAGCGCGCGATCGAGTCGCGCGTCGCGATCGCGTCGGACCTGCGCGTGAAGATGGACCGGCGGTTGATGTCGTATGCAATGCGCAACCTGTTGCGCAACGCGAGCAAGTACGCGAAATCGCAGATCGTCGTCGGGATCTCGCTCGTGCACGGCAACATCGGGATCTTCGTCGAGGACGACGGCCCAGGCGTGCCGGAGAGCGAGCGCGAGCGAATCTTCGACGCCTTCGTGCGCCTCGACCGCCGCACCGGCGGCTATGGTCTCGGCCTGTCGATCACGCGGCAGGTGCTCCACGCGCACAACGGCCGGATCGCGGTCGTCGATCCAGTCGAGCTCGGTGGCGCGCGTTTCGAGATCAGCTGGCCGGTCTAGCGATACGCCGCGCGGGCCCCGTGCTTCGACGGCAGCAACAGCACGACAGCACGACAGCACACAGCCGCGCGCGCCGGATGCGAGCGCGTTGCGCGCGCAAGCGACAGCATCGAACGGGCACACGCCCGGGCGGTCGCGATGGCGGCGGAATTCCGATCCGGGCGTGCGGCGCGGCGCAGACGCGGATGCCGCCGAAGCGGCATCCGCGCACGCTCAGTATGTGCGGCCGAGCTGCAGGTAGAAGTTGCGCCGGCCACCGGGCGCGAGCGCCACGCCGATATAGACGGGCCCGAACGCGGTCGACAGGCTCGTGAAGAACGTATAGCTCTGCTTGAGCGCACCGCCGCCGATCTGCTGGCCGCTCGACCAGACGTTGCCGACTTCCGCACTGGCGCCCACCGACAGCGCCTTGACCGGCGACGCGTTGAACGTCATCAACTGGTTCATGTACGTCACCTGCGCGTACGCGAGCTCATTGCCGTTCAACTGGTCGGCCGCATACGCGGACAGATGCTGGAAGCCGCCGAGCGTGAAGTTGAACGCGTTGATCAGGTTGGTGCCGCCGATGCTCTTGCCGCCTTCGATCGTCGCGCTGACGCTGTGCGGGCCGAACTGCTGCGCCACCATCGCCTTGCCGTAGATCTCGGTGTAGGGCGCGTTGTTGATGCTGTCGTCGAACGACTGCGCTGAGCCCCCGTTGCGCGACACCAGCGAGCGTTCGATACGCAGCTCGGTGAAATAGCCCTTGCGCGGGAACAGCGGATCGTCGAGCTGGTCGATGACGAGCCGTGCGCGCGCGGTCAGCGCCTGCGACGTGAAGCTTGGCCACAGCAGCGTCTGGCCGCTGCCGTCGTCGAACGGCAGGTTGTAGGTCGGCGAGCCGTGCCCGGTCACGTAACCGAGGCCGATCCGGAAATCGCCGAGGCGCCCGATCGGCAGGCCGAAATCGAGCCCGGCGCGCGCGGTCTGCATCAGGTACTGCGTGATCTTCACGTCGCCGCTGTCGTCGTACAGGTTCGCGTAGCGGCGCTGGTATTCCGCGTAGGGCGACAGGTAGACGCCGTAGGCCATCGACAGCGGCTGGCGGAACTCGACGCGCGCCGATTGCAGGTCGCTGCCGATCGTCGTGTCCGCGCGGAATTCCAGCCCCGATTCGGTGAGCCACGGCCGCCGGTAGCCGACGTGCAGGCGGAAGCCGCCCTCGTCGGTCGAACTGCTCGACATGCCGAGCCCGAACAGCAGGAAATTCGGCCCCCAGTATTTCTCGCGCGCATCGATCTCGAGCACGTTCTCGTCGCCGTGGCTCACGATCTGCTGCGTGACGCTCTCGAAGTTGCCGCCCGTCGTGAGCCCGAGCAAATCCTGGCTGACTGTGTCCGGATCGTAGATGTCGCCGGGCTTCACGTGCAGCGCGTTGCTGACGACCCGCTTCGGCACGCCGCCGGTGGTCTTGATGTCGATGCGCGTGATCCGGATCGGCGGCGGCAGCGGCTGCGCGTGCGCGGACCGGTAGGCCGCATACTGCTCCGGCGTGAGCGCGAAGCGCTGCAGCTTAGGCAGCGCCGCGGTCGCGGCGGCCGCGCCGGCGGCGATCGCCTGCTTCGCGTTCTGGAAATCGGTGAACGCGAGCGAGCCGAGATCCGGCGTGAGCAGCACGTCCTGCGCGTCGAGCTGCTTGCGCTGCGCGGTCACGTTCTGGCGGATCAGGATGCCGACCATCTGCTGCATCACGTCCGCGGGCGACGCGAGCGCATCGAGCGGGCGCAGTTGCGAGCCGATGTCGACCGCGATCACGACGTTCGCGCCCATCTGCCGTGCGGTGTCGACGGGCAGGTTGCTGACGAGCCCGCCGTCCACGAGCGCGCGCCCGTTGATCTCGGCCGGCGCAAACAGGCCCGGCATCGCCATGCTCGCGCGGATCGCGAGCGGCAGCGAACCGTGGTCGAGCACGACCATCTGGCCCGTCTGCAGGTCGGTCGCGACGGCGCGGTACGGGATCGGCAGGCGGTTGAACGGCTGGTTGGTCGGCACGGCGGCCGTCCAGCTCGCGAGCAGCGCCTGCAGCCGGTTGCCCTGCACGAGGCCGACCGGCACCTTCACGCCTTTCTTGCCGAAGCCCAGCGTCAGCCCGTTGATGTACAGGCGTTCGTCCTCCCGGCTGGTTTGCGGCAGGTCTGCACGCTCCGTCACGTCGAACGCGATGTCCGCGAGGTTGACCTCCGACAAGCGCTTCTGCATCTCGCCGGCGGCCATTCCGCTCGCGTAGAGGCCGCCCACCACGGCGCCCATGCTGGTGCCCGCGATGCAGTCGATCGGGATGCGGTTGTCCTCCAGGACCTTCAGGACCCCGAGGTGTGCATAGCCGCGCGCGCCGCCACCGGACAGCACGAGGCCGATCGACGGCCGGCCGGCCGGGCCGCCGTCGGCCTCGCAGGTGTGCGCGGATGCGGCGGGCGCGGCAGCTGGCGCGCTGGCGGCGGTTGCCTGGGCGGCAGCGGATTCGGCGGCCGGCAGCGGTTGCGCGGCGACCGTGCAGCACCAGAAGGCGACGAGCGTCGTGCAGAGCGGGCGCACCCGCGCCCAGCGGAAGGAAACGGTCGCTGTCATGGAGGAAATACCTGGCGTGATCGGGCGTCTGAGGCCTGCCGGGAGCAGGCAAGACCGAGAGATTACCGTGTTTTACAGGCGCAACGCGAGAGGCCGTTGCGTAGCCGGATGCATCCCGACCGGCATTTTTGACAATTGTTTCGCGAAAAAATCATCGGAATTGCCTAAAGTATCGGAACGATTTGCCGCTAAGGCTGTGATGGGGCGGCATGGATGCGCCGCGGAAATGCGGCGCGGCTGCCCCAACCCGTTCGATTACAAAGGTTTGATATGTCGACACCGCTGTTCGGAAAGTTGTTTGCGCAACCCGTTGCGATCGACCCTGGAACGGCGAGTACGCGGATTTATACGCACGAACGCGGCGTGGTGCTGAACCAGCCGTCGGTCGTTTGCTTCCGCAAGGCTGGTGCGACCGACGCGCGGCCGACGCTCGAGGCCGTCGGCGAGCTCGCGAAGGCGCTGCTCGGCCGCGAACCGGGGCATCTCGAAGCCGTGCGGCCGATGCGGCACGGCGTGATCGCCGACGCGCATGCGGCCGAGCAGATGATCCGCAGCTTCATCGACATGTCGCGCACGCGTTCGCGCTTCGGCCGCCGCGTCGAGGTCACGCTGTGCGTGCCGTCCGATGCGACGGCCGTCGAGCGCCGCGCGCTCCGCGAGGCCGCGTTCGCGGCGGGTGTATCGGACGTCGAACTGATCGAGGAATCGCTGGCAGCCGGGCTCGGCGCGGGCCTGCCGGTGACCGAGCCGGTCGGCTCGATGGTCGTCGATATCGGCGGCGGGACGACCGAAGTCGCGGTGATCGCGCTCGGCGGCATCGTCTACCGCGAGGCGATTCGCGTCGGCGGCAACCAGTTCGACGCGGCGATCGTCAACCACGTTCGCAACCTGTATGGCGTGCTGCTCGGCGAGCAGACGGCCGAGCACGTCAAGCAGACGATCGGCTCGGCCACCAGCGCGGTGCCGCGCAGGTCGACGCGCGCGGTCGGGCGCAGCATCGGCGACGGCCTGCCGCGCTCGATCGAGCTGTCCAACCACGATGTGGCGGATGCGCTGGCCGCGCCGCTCAAGCAGGTGATCGGCGCAGTGAAGTCGGTGCTGGAGAACGCGCCGGCCGAGCTCGTGACCGACATCGCGAATCGTGGCGTGGTGCTGACGGGCGGCGGCGCGCTGCTCGCGGATCTCGAACGCCTGCTGTACGACGAGACGGGGCTCGTCGCCCGGATCGCCGACGAGCCGGCCACCTGCGCGGTGCGCGGCGCCGGCGAGGCGATGGGGCGGCTCGCGATGTGCCCGGCCGACTGATTCGGGCCGTGCCGGGCCGCGCATCGCCGCGCGGCCATTCACATTCTTTCGATCTCCGTGTTGCCGGCCCGCTTCGCCGGGCATGCTTCTCCGGTCGGCGTGCCGGAAGGCCGGCGGCCGTCCGTCGCGTGGACACCCGAATGCGCACCGTGCTAGCGTTACGCGCCCGTCCGGGGCCGGCCAAGCCGATACGCCCGACGACCTGAGAGACCGAAAACCTTGAACAACCAAACCAAACGGGGCTTGTTGGCCCGCACGGGCCGCCTGCTGGCTGTCGTCGCTTGCCTCTGGGTCGCCGCGGCCGTCGCGCTCGTCGCATACGGGATGCGGATGCCGAGCGAGCCGGCCGATGTCGCCGTGATCTTCGGCAACGCGCTCGACGAGACCGGCGCGCCGAAGCCCGTGCTCGCCGCCAGGCTCGACGTCGGTGTGCGTTGCTACCGCACCGGGCAGTGCCCGGCGTTCCTCGTCAGCGGCGCGATCGACGGCCCCGGGCTGAACGAAGCGACCACGATGCGCGACTATCTCGTGGCGCGCGGCGTGCCGGCCGACCGGATCGCCGTCGACGACCAGGGTGACAACACGCTCGCGACTGCGCAGCACACGCTCGCGTACCTGCAGGCGCACCGCCTGTCGCGCGTGCTGATCGTCAGCCAGTACTACCACCTCGCGCGGGCGCGCCTCGCGTTCGAGCGCGTCGGCATCGCGCGGGCGAACATCTCCGCCGCGTATCCGGGCCGTTTCCAGTTGCGCGACGTCTATTCGAGCTGGCGCGAAGTGCCGGCCTACGCGGTGTACGCAGTGCGGTTGTGGGTGAACCCCGATGCGCGGCCGGTGTCGTTCCGGCCGATGCTTTATCTGATGAGCCTGTTTTCGTAACGCGGTGCGGGTTTCCCGAGCGGTGCGCGGCGAAAATCGAAGGGATCGGATCCGCGCCGGATATTCCGGTTTTTTGTTCTGTGAACGATGGGAGGCGGATTATCTCGTGCCGACGCATTCCTGGAATGCGAATATTGCATTGCAAAAAGCAGTCGCAATAATCAAGCTGATATCAGTGTTTTCACGGATGCGTCGTTTCCGGTGTTTTTGAGGTAGATCAAAACAAGTTGGCGAGTAGCGCACGGATTGTCCTGTTTGACGTGACCCGATAAGTAAAAAATGCGCGCTCGCCGATCCGTGATCCGACAGGGAAAAGATCGACTGGAAAAGCCTGTTTTTTTGATATAGCCTTGTCTGACAAAAAGCAGGGGCAGTAATCAAATCAACCAGAAAGTCGCTGCAGAAAAACAGGGGCCGCCGACATGTCATTCGACTAGTTTCACGCCTGCCTTCCAGGGCCAATTAAAGATTCATCCATGAATAAGCCGACGTCGCATCGCGACAGCCGGGGGGCACGCTTTTGTCCGCGATTTTCCGCTGTCGGTTGTTCGATTTCACGGTAGTGCCAATTCCAATAACACGATGAGGGAAAGCATGAATCTTGCGCGTTCGAAAAAAGCCGGCGAACCGTTCCCGAGAATCCTGTTGCCGACGGGCGTTTTCCTGGCGCTGTCCGGCGCCGGCATCGTGCCCGCCCATGCGACCTGCACCACGGCGGGCACCACGGTGACCTGTTCCGGGGTCGCCAACCCGCTTGCGCCGAGCTACTCGAACAGCGCGAACAACATCCACGCCACCGTCAACCCTGGCGCGAGCGTCGGCGTGCTGCTCGGCGTCGGCGGCACCGCGATGTCGCTGACGGGCAACAATACCCAGCTGACCAACAACGGCACGATCGATCCGTCGGCGCTCGGCACCGGGCTCGGCGTGCTGTCGAGCGGCGCGGTGATCGGCAACGCGGCGGCGAGTGCCGGCACCACCGTCATCAACAACGGCACGATGAATGGCTCGACCGGCGTGGCGATCAGCGGCGTGACGGGCATGGCGCTGTCGGTCCAGAACGGCACCGGCGGCACGTCGGCGATCAACAACACCGGCACGATCGGCTCGAACCCGCTGGTCGGCGCGACCCTCACCGGCGCGGATGCGCCCGTGGTGGCCGCGTACGGCGGCGCCACCGTCAACATGACGAACAGCGGCACGATCACCGGCCGCGTGTCGCTCGGTTCGAACGGCACGCCGGGGGCGGGCAATACGTTCACCAACTCGGGCACGATCAACGGCAGCGTGTCGATGGGGGCGAACAGCAACAACACGTTCAATGCCGTGACGGGCTCGTCGGTCAACACGGCGGGCGGCACCGGGGGCGCGTTCAACATCACGGTCGGCCCGGTCACGCTCGGCGTCGCGGCGACGGGCACGGTCGACGGCGGCGCGGGCGGCGACAACACGCTGAATCTGCAGCAGGGGGCCGGCGCGAACGGCACGATCGCGGTCAACAACTACATCAACTTCAATCACGTCGACGTCCAGAGCGGCAACTGGACGATCAACGGCGCATCGACTGCGCAGGACGCGACGCTGGCGGGCGGCGTCGCGATCATCAACAACAATGCATCGCTCGGCACGGGCACCATCACGGCCACCGGCGGCGCGCTGCAGGCGGGCACGGCCGGACTCAACGTCAGCAACAACGTGAGCCTCGGCGCCGGCGGGCTGACGGTGCAGGGCGCGACCGGGCTCGCGCTGTCGGGCACGGTGTCGGGCGCTGGCGCGCTGACGAAGAACGACGGCGGCACGCTGACGCTGTCCGGCGCGAACAACTACACCGGCGGCACGAACCTGAACGCCGGCGGCATCGTGGTCGGCAACAACGGGGCGCTCGGCGCCGGCGCGCTGAACGTCAACGGCTCGGCCACGCTCGACTCGAGTGCGAACACGACGCTCAACAACACCGTCAATCTCGCCACGGGCACGACGCTGACGGTCGGCGGCAGCAACAATCTCGGGCTGGCCGGCTCCATCAACGGCAACGGCGGCCTCGTGAAGAACGGTGCCGCGACGCTGACGCTGACCGGCGCGAACTCCTACACCGGCGACACGACGATCAACGCGGGCACGCTGGCGCTCAGCGGCGGCGGCAGCCTGGCGGCGGCCGGCACGGTGAACCTGAGCGGCGCGGGCGCGACGTTCGACCTGAGCAGCGCATCGGGCGCGCAGACGATTGGCGCGCTGGCGGGCTCGGCCGGCACCAACGTGGACCTCGGCGGCAATTCGCTGACGTTGAACGGCAACGGCAATACGACGTATGCGGGCACGATCGGCGGCGCAGGCAGCGTGACGCTGTCCGGCACCGGCACGCAGACGCTGAGCGGCACGAACGTGTACACGGGCGGCACGAACCTGACCGGCGGCAACCTCGCCGTCGGCAGCAATGCGGCGCTCGGCACCGGCGCGGTGAACGTGAACGGCTCGTCGACGCTCGATGCGACCACCAACGTGTCGCTCGCGAACAATGTCAACGTCGCCACCGGCACGACGCTGACGTTCGTCGGCAGCACCGGTATCGGCCTGAGCGGCACGGTCTCGGGCGGCGGCGGTCTCGTGAAGAACGGCGCGGCGACCGTGACGCTGTCGGGCGCGAACAACTACACCGGCGGCACGACGCTGAATGCCGGCGGGCTGGTGCTCGGCAACAACACGGCGCTAGGCACGGGCGTGCTGACCGTCGGCGGCGCGGCGACGCTCGATACGAGCGCGAACCTGTCGGTCGACAACGCGGTCAACCTCGCCACCAGTTCGGCGCTGACGCTGGGCGGCAGCAACGCCCTCACGTTGAACGGCGGCATCACCGGCGCGGGCAGTCTCGTGAAGAACGGCGCGGCGACGACGACGTTGACGGCCGCGAACACCTACACGGGCGGCACGACGATCAACGCCGGCACGCTGGCGATCAGCGGCGGCGGCAGCCTCGCGGCGACCGGCACGGTGAACCTGGCCGGCGCGGGTGCGGCGCTCGACGTGAGCGCCGCGACCGGGGCGCAGTCGATCGGCGCGCTGTCGGGTGTCGCCGGGACGAACGTCGCGCTGGGCAACAACGCGCTGACGCTGGGCGGGACCGCCAGCGGCACCTTCAGCGGCGCGATCGGCGGCACCGGCAGCCTGACGCTGGCCGGCACCGGCACGCAGACGCTGAACGGCGCGAGCACCTACTCGGGCGGCACGAACCTGAACGGCGGCAGCAGCGTGGTGCTCGGCAACAACAGTGCACTCGGCACCGGCACGGTGAATGTCGCAGGGGCGGCGACGCTCGACACGAACGCGAGCCTGTCGGTCGCCAACGCGGTCAATCTTGCCAACGGATCGACGCTGACGCTGGGCGGCAGCAATGCGCTTGCACTGAGCGGTGGCATTTCCGGCGCGGGCGGTCTCGTGAAGAACGGCCTGGCGACCACGACGCTGACGGGCGCGAACACTTACACGGGCGGCACCACGATCAACGCGGGCACGCTGGCGGTGGGCGCGGGCAGCAGCCTCGCGGCGACCGGCGCGGTGAACCTGACCGGCGCGGGTGCGGCGCTCGACCTGAGCACGGCGACCAGTGCCCAGACGATCGGCGCGCTGTCGGGTGTCGCAGGGACGATCGTCAATATGGGCGGCAACGGGCTGACGCTGGGCGGGACCGCCAGCGGCACCTTCAGTGGCGTGATCGGCGGGGCGGGCAGCCTGACGCTCTCCGGCACCGGCACGCAGACGCTGAACGGCGCGAGCACCTACTCGGGCGGCACGAACCTGAACGGCGGCAGCAGCGTGGTGCTCGGCAACAACAGTGCACTCGGCACCGGCACGGTGAATGTCGCAGGCGCGGCGACGCTCGACACGAGCGCGAGCCTGTCGGTCAACAACGCAGTCAACCTCGCCACCGGTTCGACACTGACGCTCGGCGGCAGCAATGCCCTCACGCTGAGCGGCGGCATCACCGGCGCGGGCGGTCTCGTGAAGGACGGCGCGGCGACGACGACGTTGACGGCCGCGAACACCTACACGGGCGGCACGACGATCAACGCCGGCACGCTGGCGCTCGGTGCGGGCGGCAGCCTTGCGGCGACGGGCGCGGTGAACGTGGCCGGTGTGGGCGCGACATTCGACCTGAGCGGCGCGACGGGCGCGCAGACGATCGGTGCACTGAGCGGTGTCGCCGGCTCGGCCGTGAACCTCGGCGCCAACGACCTGACGCTGAGCGGAACCGCCAGCGGCAATTTCGGCGGCACGATCGGCGGCACCGGCGGCCTGACCGTGGCCGGCACCGGCACGCAAACGCTGTCCGGCGCGAACACCTACACGGGCGGTACGACGATCAACGGCGGCAGCACGCTGGCGCTCGGCGCGGGCGGCAGCCTCGCATCGGGCAGCACGGTGAATCTGGCTGGCACGGGCGCAACGTTCAACCTGAGCGGCGCATCCGGCGCACAGACGCTCGGTGTGCTGACCGGCGCGGCCGGCACGAACGTGAACCTGGGCGCGAATGCGCTGACGCTGAACGGCAGCGGCAACAACACGTTCGGCGGTGCGATCGGTGGCACGGGCGGCGTGACGTTCGCGGGCGCCGGCACGCAGACGCTGACGGGCGCGAACACCTACACGGGCGGCACGACGATCAACGGCGGCAGCACGCTGGCGCTGGGTGCGGGCGGCAGCCTTGCATCGGGCGGCACGGTGAACCTGGCCGGCACGGGCGCGACGTTCAACCTGAGCGGCGCATCCGGCGCACAGACACTTGGCGCGTTGAACGGTGCGGCCGGCACGAACGTGAACCTGGGCGCGAACGCACTGACGTTGAGCGGAACTGCCAGCGGCACGTTCGGCGGCGCGATCGGCGGCACCGGTGGTGTGACGTTCGCGGGCACGGGCACGCAGACACTGACGGGTGCGAACACCTACACGGGCGGCACGACGATCGACACCGGCAGTACGCTCGCGCTCGGCGCGGGCGGCAGCCTCGCGTCGGGTAGCGCAGTGAATCTGGCCGGCACGGGCGCGACGTTCAATCTGAGCGGTGCATCGGGCGCGCAGACGCTCGGCACGCTGAGCGGTGTCATCGGCACGAACGTGAACCTGGGCGCGAATGCGCTGACACTGAACGGCAGCACCAACGGCACGTTTGGCGGCGCGATCGGCGGCACGGGCGGCGTGACGTTCGCAGGCACGGGCACACAGACGCTGACGGGCGCGAACACCTACACGGGCGGCACGACGATCAACGGCGGCAGCACGCTGGCGCTCGGCGCGGGCGGCAGCCTCGCATCGGGCGGTACGGTGAATCTCGCGGGCACGGGCGCGACGTTCAACCTGAGCGGTGCATCGGGCGCGCAGATGATCGGCGCGTTGAACGGTGCGGCCGGCACGAACGTAGACCTCGGCGCGAACGCGCTGACGTTGAGCGGAACTGCCAGCGGTACGTTTGGCGGCGCGATCGGCGGCACCGGTGGTGTGACGTTCGCGGGCACCGGCACGCAGACACTGACGGGCGCGAACACCTACACGGGCGGCACGACGATCGACACCGGCAGTACGCTCGCGCTCGGCGCGGGCGGCAGCCTCGCGTCGGGTAGCGCAGTGAATCTGGCCGGCACGGGCGCGACGTTCAATCTGAGCGGTGCATCGGGCGCGCAGACGCTCGGCACGCTGAGCGGTGTCATCGGCACGAACGTGAACCTGGGCGCGAATGCGCTGACACTGAACGGCAGCACCAACGGCACGTTTGGCGGCGCGATCGGCGGCACCGGTAGCGTGACGTTCGCGGGTACCGGCACGCAAACGCTGTCCGGCGCGAACACCTATACGGGTGGTACGACGATCAACGGCGGCAGCACGTTGGCGCTGGGCGCGGGCGGCAGCCTCGCATCGGGCAGCGCGGTGAATCTGGCCGGCACGGGCGCAACGTTCGACGTGAGCGGCGCATCGGGCGCACAGACGCTCGGTGTGCTGACCGGCGCGGCCGGCACGAACGTGAACCTCGGCGCGAATGCGCTGACGCTGAACGGCAGTGGCAACAACACGTTCGGTGGTGCGATCGGCGGCACGGGCGGCGTGACGTTCGCGGGCGCCGGCACGCAGACGCTGACGGGCGCGAACACCTATACGGGCGGGACGACGATCAACGGCGGCAGCACGCTGGCGCTCGGCGCGGGCGGCAGCCTCGCATCGGGCAGCACGGTGAACCTGGCCGGCACGGGCGCGACGTTCAACCTGAGCGGCGCGACGGGCGCGCAGACACTCGGCGCGTTGAACGGTGCGGCCGGCACGAACGTGAACCTGGGCGCGAACGCACTGACGTTGAGCGGAAGCGGCGGCACGTTTGGCGGCGCGATCGGCGGCACGGGCGGCGTGACGTTCGCGGGTGCCGGCACGCAAACGCTGACGGGCGCGAACACCTACACGGGCGGTACGACGATCAACGGCGGCAGCACGCTGGCGCTCGGCGCGGGCGGCAGCCTCGCATCGGGCAGCACGGTGAATCTCGCCGGCACAGGCGCAACGTTCAACCTGAGCGGTGCATCGGGCGCGCAGACGCTCGGCACGCTGTCCGGCGGCGCCGGCACGAACGTGGACCTCGGCGCGAATGCGCTCACGTTGAACGGCAGCGGCAACGGCACGTTCGGTGGCGCGATCGGCGGCACGGGCGGCGTGACGTTCGCAGGCACGGGCACGCAGACGCTGACGGGCGCGAACACCTACACGGGCGGCACGACGATCAACGGCGGCAGCACGCTGGCACTCGGCGCAGGTGGCAGTCTCGCGTCGGGCAGCGCGGTGAATCTCGCCGGCACGGGCGCGACGTTCAACGTGAGTGGTGCAACGGGCGCACAGACGATCGGTGCGCTGAGCGGCAGCGCGGGCACGACCGTGAATCTCGGCGCGAATGCGCTGACGCTGAACGGCAGCGGCAACAACACGTTCGGCGGGACGATCGGCGGCACCGGCGGCCTGACAGTGGCCGGCACGGGTACGCAAACGCTGTCCGGCGCGAACACCTACACGGGCGGCACGACGATCAACGGCGGCAGCACGCTGGCGCTCGGCGCAGGCGGCAGTCTCGCGTCGACGGGCGCGGTGAATCTCGCGGGCACGGGGGCGACGTTCGACGTGAGCGGCGCGACAGGCGCGCAGACGATCGGCACGTTGAACGGCGCGGCCGGCGCGGCCGTCAATCTCGGCGCCAATGCGCTGACGTTGAACGGGAGCGGCAACGGCACGTTCGACGGGACGATCGGCGGGGCGGGCGGCGTGACGATCGCCGGCACCGGTATCCAGACGCTGACGGGCGCGAACACGTACACCGGCGGCACCACGATCGCGGCCGGCGGCGCGCTGCAACTCGGCAACGGCGGCACGTCGGGCAGCATCGCCGGCAATGTCGTCGACAACGGCGCGCTGATCGTGAATCAATCCGGCAACGTGACGATTGCAAGCGTGCTGTCCGGCGCGGGCTCGCTGACGCAGGCCGGCAGCGGGCAACTGACGTTGACGGGCACCAGCACGCTGAGCGGCCCGACCACGGTCAGCGCGGGCACGCTCGCCGTCAATGGTTCGCTCGGCCAGTCGACCGTGACCGTGCAGAACGGTGCGATGGTCACGGGTACCGGCACGATCGGCGGCCTCGTGGTGCAGGGCGGCGCGACGGCGGCCGCGTCGCAGCCGGGCGCGGCGCTGAACGTGGGCGGCAACGTCACGTTCCAGCCGGGTTCGACGTTCCAGGTCGCAGCCTCGCCGCAGCAAAGCGGCAGCCTCGCGGCGGGCGGCACGGCGACGCTGAACGGCGGCACCGTGCAGGTGCTCGCGAACCAGAGCGGCTACCAGCCGAGCACGACCTATACGATCGTGACGGCGGCGTCGGGTGTGCAGGGCACGTTCAGCCAGGTGAATGCGAACTACGCGTTCCTGATGCCGACGCTCAGCTACGACCCGAATCACGTGTACCTGCGACTGGTCCAGAACGGCACGTCGCTGCCCGACGTCGCGACGACGCCCAACCAGCGTTCGGTCGCGGCCGCGCTCGGCGGGCTCGGCGCCGGCAACCCGCTGTACGACGCGGTGCTGACGACCGACGTGGCGACCGCACGCCGCGCTTACGGGCTGCTCGACGGCGAGCTGCAGGCGAGCCTGAAGAGCATGCTGCTGCTCGACAGCCGCTATGTGCGCGACGCCGTGACCGATCGCGTCCGCCAGGGTCTCGCGCCCGGATCGGGCCCGCTCGCCGCGCTGTCGTCGGGTGGCGCAGCCTTGTGCGGCGACAACACGGCCGGCGTGGTCGACCCGACGCTGCCGCCGGAACGCCGGATCGGCTCGCGCGAGGGCTGCTACGGCGGCACGCCTTACCAGCCGGTTGTCTGGGGGCAGGCGTTCGGCGGCCGCAGCCGGCTCACTGGCGACGGCAACGCGTCGACGATCAACCGCAGCATGACGGGCTTCATCGCCGGTGCCGACATGGCGCTCAACGACAAGTGGCGTGCAGGCCTGGCAGCAGGCGTCACGCACAGCTCGCTCGACAACGACCAGAGCGCGTCGGCGTCGGTGAACAGCTACTACCTGTCGCTGTACGGCGGCGCGCAATACGGTGCGCTCGGCGTGCGCGGCGGCGCGTCGTACACGTGGTACCGGATCAACAGTGACCGTTCCCCGGGCTTCGCGGGCTTCTCCGATCACGACTCGGCCGGCTACGACGCACATTCGGCGCAGGTGTTCGGTGAAGTCGGCTATGCGCTGCCGGTCGGGCCCGTGGCGATCGAACCGTTCGCGGGCCTCGCGTATGTGAACCTGCACACCGACGGCTATACGGAAACAGGCGGCGCGGCCGCGTTGCGTGCCGGCGGCGAGACGACCCATGTCGGCTTCTCGACCCTCGGCTTGCGCGCAGCGTCGCAGCTCGGCTCGATCGGGAGCGGCACGTTCACCGCGCGCGGGACGGTCGGCTGGCGGCACGCGTTCGGCAACGTGCGGCCGTCGTCGGCGTTCACGTTCGCGAACGGCGGTACGTCGTTCCAGGTATCGGGCGTGCCGATTGCTCGCGACAGCGCCGTGCTCGAGGCCGGCATCGACGCGAACATCACGAAGCGCCTGACGCTCGGCCTCACGTACAGCGGCCAGTACGGCAGCGGCGTGCGCGACAACGCAATCCTCGGCAACATCCTGTGGAAGTTCTGATCTGCATCTGATGTGCCTGTGCGCGACGCCAGGCGGCGACGGCAACGTCGCATGGCGCCGCGTCTTTTTCGTCGCTGCGCACGTTCCCCGTTCTGTCCTATCCTGTGTCGAAACACGCGACGCGCCGCGCGTTGCGCCTCGACACAGGAGTATCGATGCCGAATCACGCAGAAGCCACGACGACGCAGGCGCCGCAAGTCGCGCCTGCTGCCCCGACCCCCGCGTCGGGTCCCGCATTCATCGCGCCCGAAGCCGATCCGCAGGCGCTGGCGCGCAACAACCAGTACGTCCTGAAATCCGGCGACGCGTTCGTGGTCAGCGACGCGCTCGGCGACATCGGCGGTCGTGACGACGGCCTGTTCGTCGACGACATGCGCGTGCTGTCGACGTGGCGCCTGACGTTCGGCGGCCGCGCGCCGTCGCTGCTGTCGGGCGCGACGAGCGCCGACAACGCATCGTTCACCGCCCACCTGACGAACCGCCCGTTGCCGCCGCTCGGCGGCCACGAAACGCCCGAGGGCGTGATCCACATCGAACGGATGCGCGTGCTTGCGGGCGACGTGCTCTACGAAGCGCTGACGCTGACGAACTACGGCGCGAGCGAAGCCGAGGTGCCGCTGTCGCTGTCGTTCGCGGCCGATTTCAAGGACATGTTCGAGGTGCGCGGCACGCAGCGCCCGACGCGCGGCACCGTGGCGGCGCCGCGCGTCGAAGGGGGCGCGGTGCGGTTGCGCTATGACGGCCTCGACCGTGTCGAGCGCAACGTGACCGTGCATTTCTCGCCGGCGCCCGACGCGCTGTCGGTCGATCGTGCCGACTACACGCTGACGATCGCCGCGCAGGCATGCGTGTCGATCTACCTGACCGTCGATGCGACGCTCGGCCCGGTGCATGTGGAAGGACCGGGATGCGGCCGCGTCGCGCTGCGCACTGCGCTCGTCGGCGTGCACCGCGAGATGCGCGCGCGGCGCGAATCGATGGCGCGCGTGAACACCGGCAATCCATTGTTCGACGCGTGGCTCGACCGCTCGCTCGCGGATCTCGGGCTGCTCACGACGCAGCTCGACACGGGGCCGTACCCGTATGCGGGCATTCCGTGGTTCTCGACACCGTTCGGCCGCGACGCGGTGATCACGTCGCTGCAGATGCTGTGGCTGCAGCCGTCGCTTGCGCGTGGCGTGCTGCGGTTCCTGGCCGAGCATCAGGCGCGCGAGACGTCCGCGTTCCGCGATGCAGAGCCCGGCAAGATCATGCACGAGTTCCGCCGCAGCGAGATGGCCGCGACGGGCGAGGTGCCGTTCGCGCTGTACTACGGCGGCGTCGATACGACGCCACTGTTCATCGTGCTCGCAGGCGCGTATGTCGAACGCACCGGCGACGATGCGCTGATCGACGAGCTGTGGCCCGCACTCGAGCGCGCCGCGCAATGGGTGATCGACAAGTGCGACCGCAATCCTTACGGACTGCTCGATTATCAGCGCACGTCGGAGCGTGGCCTCGCGAACCAGGGCTGGAAGGACAGCCACGATTCGGTATTCCACGCGGACGGCCGCTTTCCGGATGGGCCGATCGCGCTCGTGGAAGTGCAGGCGTATGCATGCGCGGCGCTCGATGCGATGTCGACGTGCTCGCACCGGCGCGGCCACGCGGCCGACGCCACGCGCTATGCACTGCGCGCGAAGACGCTGCGCGAGCAAGTCGACGCGCTGTTCTGGATGCCGGAAGGCGATTTCTACGGCATCGCACTCGACGGTCATGGCGACCTGTGCCGCGTGTTCGCATCGAACGCGGGCCACCTGCTCGCGTTCGGGCTGCCCGACGCCGAGCGCGGCGCGGCGGTCGCCAGCGTGCTTGGTTCGACGCTGTTCCAGACGGGCTGGGGCATCCGCACGCTCGCGGCCGGCCAGCCGCGCTTCAACCCGATGGCGTATCACAACGGCTCGGTGTGGCCGCACGACAATGCGCTGATCGCGCGAGGTCTTGCGCGCTACGGCGACAAGACGGCCGCGGTGAACCTGCTGCGCGCGCTGTTCGAGGCGGCGGTGAGCTTCGAGATGCGCCTGCCCGAGCTGTTCTGCGGGTTCCCGCGCCGCCGCGGCGAACCGCCGACCGCGTATCCGGTGGCCTGCCTGCCGCAGGCGTGGGCGGCCGGCGCGCCGTTCATGATGCTGCAGGCCTGCCTCGGCGTGAGCATCGACGCGTCGCGCCACGAGGTGCGGGTCGAGCGCCCGGCGCTGCCGGAAGGCGTCGACTGGCTGCGGATCGACGCGCTGCGCGTCGGCGACGAAACCGTGTCGCTCACGTTCCGCCGCGTCGACGGCCAGGTCGTTGCATCGGCGGAGCAGCCGGGCCGCGTGAAGGTGGTCGCGGTGCTGTAGCGCGGCGCTGCGCGAACGTTGCGCGATGTCGCGCCACGTTCGCGCGCAGCGGCATAGAATCGTGACATGACCCTTGAGCGATGGCGGAGGTAGACGATGACGACCGACAACCGGCCCGACGACAGCGAGCACAAGCTCGAGAATCTGGAAGCGGCGGTCGACCACCTGCACAAGTCGATCGAATCGCAGAGCATCGCGGTCGGCGCGGCGAAGGGCATCCTGTTCAGCCTGATCGAAACGCTCGGCGCGCTGATCGGCGATCCCGACTTGCCCGAGCACGCACGCTCGGGTTACGAGGCGCTGCGCGACAAGGCGAGCGAATTGCGCGGCGGGCTCGACCGGCATTGATGCCGGGATGGCGCTGGCGCCAGCCGCACGGGCCGCGCCGGCGCTGCCCGATTCTGCAGACGAAGCACAAAAACCCGTGCGCTCAATGAGTTAGGTGGCCGATGCGCAGGATATCCACAAGCTTGCCAACACAATCTGTGGAGAACCGGCCGGCCCCAGGCGGGTGTGCGGCACGTGCCGTGCGAAAGCGCACGCGCTGCCACACGGTTGACCGTGCAAGGTCCGTATATCGAATCCCCTTTTGTATCAGGGTGTTACGCGGCGCCCGGGAAGGATATCCACAGGCTTGCCAACATATTCTGTGGATAACTCGCAATCGATTGCGTCGTGACAGTTGAGGATCGGCCTGCCGAAGGCCGGCTTGCGAAGCCCCGTGTACATGGGCTGCCCGATGTCTGCGTCGGCGCGTTAATTCGTGCGCGATCAAGGGCTTAGGTCCCGGGTACCCAGGATATCCACATCCTTGCCAACACTTTCTGTGGACAAGCGGGGCCGCGTCATTCGGCCTGCGCCGTGGCGGCCGCTTCGGCCACGATCCAGTCGCGAAAGAGCGTCATCGCCGGCGTGAGCGGCTTCGACTTCAGCGAGGTGAGCCAGTAGCCGCCGGCGCGCACGTCGATGTCGAGCGGCCGCGCGAGCAGGCCGAGCTGCAGTTCGCGTGCGAACATGCATGCCGGCGCGAGCGCGACGCCCGCGCCCTGCATCGCGGCCTCGACCATCAGCGGCGACGAATCGAACACGGGCCCGTTGACCGCCCACGGCGCGAGCTGCGCCGCATCGAACCAGCCGAGCCATTCGTCGGTGCGGTACGAGCGCAGCAGCGTTTCGTTCGCGAGATCGGCCGGTTGCGCGAGGCGCCGCGCGATGTCCGGTGCGCACAGCGCGGTGAGCGGCGCGTCGAGCAGGCGCTCGTTGCGCGTCGCCGGCCAGTTGCCTTCCCCGAAACGGATCGCGAAGTCGAGGCCCTCGGCGGCGAGGTCGACGACGTTGTTGTTGGTCCGCAGCCGCAGCTCGACGAACGGGTGCGTATCGCCGAACTGCTTCAAGCGCGGCATTAGCCAGCCTAGGGCAAAGGTGCCGACGACGCCGAGCGTCAGCACCTCGTGGAAGCGCCCGCCGTCGAACTGCTTGAGCACCGTCTCGATGCGGCTGAACGCGTCGCTCAGCACGGGCAGCAGCGCGCGCCCCTCGTCGGTGAGCCCGAGGCCGCGCGGCAGCCGTGTGAACAGCGTGCAGCCGAGCCGCTCCTCGAGCGAACGCACCTGCTGGCTGACGGCGGCCTGGGTCACGCTCAGCTCGAGGCCGGCGCGCGTGAAGTTCAGGTGGCGCGCCGACGATTCGAACGCGCGCAGCGCATTGAGCGGAAGATGAGGGCGGAGCTTAGTCATAAGAATTTCTTTTGTCGGCGCTCAATTATCGTTGCTTGTCAGGCAACCGTAAAGTCCCGATAGTGCTGTCTCGCCGGCCGGGCGTGTTCAACACCCTTTTGCTCACATTCCACCACGAGACAACCGACATGACTTACTCATCGAAACGTCGAACCCTGTTGCTGGCGGCCGCGACGGCGCCGCTCGTTTTGACCGTCACCGCGTGCGCGTCGACGCAGGCCGCCGCGCAAAACCCGGCCGCCGCGTCGGACGAGGCTGCCATGCCGGACGTGGTCGACGTGGCGGCTGCCGCGACGTTTGCCCGTCTCGAACGCGACGCTGGCGGCCGTCTCGGTGTGTGCGCGATCGACACCGCGAGCGGGCGGCGCCTCGCGCATCGTGCCGACGAGCGCTTCCCGTTCTGCAGCACGTTCAAGGCGATGCTGAGTGCGGCGGTGCTTGCGCGAAGCGTCGAGCGCCCGGCATTGCTGCAACAGCGCGTGACGTATGCGAAGGCCGACCTCGTCAACTATTCGCCGGTGTCGGAGAAGCATGTCGACACGGGCATGACGGTCGCCGCACTGTGCGAAGCCGCGATCCAGTACAGCGACAACTCGGCCGCGAACCTGCTGATGAAGCTGCTCGGCGGCCCGTCGGCGGTGACGGCCTACGCGCGCTCGATCGGCGACGATGCGTTCCGGCTGGATCGATGGGAGGCCGAACTGAATACCGCGCTGCCGGGCGACCTGCGCGACACGACGACGCCGGCCGCGATGGCGGCGAGCATGCGTGCGCTGATGGTCGGCGATGCGCTGCCTGCCGCGCAGCGTGCACAGCTCGTCGCGTGGATGCGCGGCAACAAGGTCGGCGACAAGCGGATCCGCGCGGGCGTGCCGACAGGGTGGACGGTGGGCGACAAGACGGGCACAGGCGACTACGGGACGACCAACGACGCGGGTGTCGTGTGGCCGCCGTCGCGTGCGCCGATCGCCGTGGCCGTGTACTACACGCAGGCGCGTGCCGATGCGCGCGCGAAGGACGACGTGATCGCGTCGGTTGCGCGCATCGTCGTCCAGGCCTTCGGTTGAGGCGAGCGGCGCGGCGTGCGTGACGAGCGTCGCATGCCTGCCGTGCCGCAGCCGTGACCTGCATGATCAAACGTTGTGCGATCAACGACTTAGGTCACGCATGCTCAGGATGTCCACATGCTTGCCAACAAAAATTGTGGACAAGCTCGTGCGCGGGCGCGTCCGGCGTGGCGCGGGCCGCCGTGCCGCGTTTGAGGCGGCACGGACAAAGTCTTTCGGATCAAGCGCTTGCCCGCGGTATGCGCAGGCTATCCACACGCTTGCCAACACAATCTGTGGACAAGCCGGTTCGCACACGCGGAAGGCGGCCCGTCATGCGGCGAGACGATGTGCGAGCGGCACTTTGCCGGCCGCGTGCCGCATTTGAAGCAGCGCGGACAAAGTCTTTCGGATCAAGCGCTTGGTCGCGGTATGCGCAGGCTATCCACATGCTTGCCAACACAATCTGTGGACAAGCCATGCGGCCGGGATGGCGACGGTCAGGGCTGCCGATCGTCGACGGTGGGCCAGCGCACGAACGCGAACACCCACAACATGACGAAGTTCAGGACGGGGACGAACATCGTCAGGATCCACCAGCCCGAATGCCCGGTGCGCCGGACGATGCGGACGTACGGATAGACGACGACGGCGACGAGCACGAGTGAGACGACCAGCTGCCACGCGGTGAAGTGTTCCATGGTCTTCCTCGGAGTGATGTGTCGTGGTGCGGCGCCGGCGGAACGGCCGGCCCGTTGAGCCGCTGCGCGAAGCCGGCATGCGCGGCCGCGTGCGGCTCGCGTGAGCTTGACGCGTGGCGGGCGCGAGCGTCAAGGCGACGGCGGTGCAATGCTGTTGTGCGGGATCGTCCGCATGCACGCATGACCGGGCCGCACGTTGCCGCAACCGTGACGCCGCGTATGAACCGTAGGCCGATCAACGGGTTAGCGCAGGCTTGCGCAGGATATCCACAAGCTTGCCAACACATTCTGTGGGTAAGTGGCGCCGCGCATGTCGAGCGCGCATGAACCGACTGCGGCTTGCATCGTCGTGGCGTCGTGATGCGAAGTGCGGCGGAGCGGTGTGTGCGATGGCCATCACCAGGGCCTCGTCTGCATCACGCGTGCCAAAGTCCGTCGGATCAAGGGCTTAGCGTTGCGGTGCGCAGGATATCCACAAGCTTGCCAACATTTTCTGTGGACAACTTTGGCGGTGGCAGCGAACCCTTGTCAGGCGGGCAAGATAGACGATGTGGCGAAACGGGGTGTGGCTGCTTCAGGCCATTCCCACACGATTCCCCATCCCGCATGACAAATTGACATGACACCCCGCTGGAGTTGCCCCTGTAATACCGGACGCGACATCACACTAAGGATTGCTGAATCCATCGAATGCCGGAGCTCGCGAGGCGAGCGATGTTTCAGCGCGCTATGGGGATGCTCCTCGTTGTAATGCTCGAACGCGATGGCCAAATTGCGTGCAGCAGTCGCTGCGTCCGGCGTCGGCATGAAGGCGACGTAGTCGCGTTTCATCGTCTTCACGAAGCTCTCGGCCATCCCGTTATCGCAAGTCAGCAACTGCTTGTCGTGACGACGGTTGCGGGACCGTAACGGTCAAGATCACTCATCCATTTCACCCGCGTTGCGGCACCCTAATCCAGCTGGCTACCCGGCGCGTCAACTGGGGA
>NZ_JAAGPP010000081.1:0-40712 GCF_017104975.1 Burkholderia sp. Ac-20344 | reverse complement strand
TGCGGGCCGCTGGTAAACTCGGGCAATCCAGAGGCGCGCGGATGACGCTAGCCAACCTTGTGCATTGGCCGTCTTGCAAGCGTAAGGGGCCCATTCGTGAGCGCGGTCGACTGTCGCCTCATGGCCGGATGCCGCCCGACGCGTTTAGAAGACACCAGCCATTCCCAAAACCAGTCCTTTGAACCGCTTGATAACTGCGGCTCGGCCCACATCCCTACCGGCTCCGCAACGCCTGAGCCAGCGCGTCCCCCGCAGCCAGAATATGCGCAGACAAGGCCGCACACGCTGCGTCCACATCGCCGCCCCGTATCGCCCGAACGATGTTCCGATGCTCGTCGTTCGAGCGATCCTGCCAGTCAAGTTGCTGCCACGTCGCGTACAGATGCCGTGAGCTGGCCCGATGCATGTCGCCGATTGCGTCGATGAGCCGCGGCATCCCGCACCGCGCGGTCAATGCGCGATGAAACCGCAGGTTCAGCGTGCCGAGCACGGCTATGCCATGCGCCGCCGACTCCTGATCGAGGATCGCATCGAGTTCCTCCAGCGCACGTGCGTCGAGAGCGGGAATCGCCTCGCGCAGCGCCAGCGCCTCGAAAGCAGCACGCATCTTTGCCATTTCAAGCACGTCCGCCGGCTCGAGCGGCGCCGCCCGCACGCCCCTTCGCGGTTCCACCACGGCCAACCCTTGCGCTTCCAGCCGTCTGAACGCCTCGCGTACCGGCACATGGCTCGCGCCGAACTCTGCCGCGATGTGGTCCTGACGCAACCACTCTCCCGGCGCGATAGCGCCCGAGACGATGCGGTCCCCCAGCGCGACGGCGATCCGATCGGCCAGCGAGCGATCTTCCTTGACTTCAAAGTTCATGCCGACCACCATGCATATATTATCTATTAAATTGTAACAAAATCGGAGGCTCGATGCGCCACCACCGTCCTGTGCGTCTGCAGCACATTGCCGGCATCGGCGTCGATCGCATGGGTTCGATCGCCGATCATGCCGACGTCGATCTTTTGCGACTCGAAAATCTCGATACCGACATCCTGCCTACTTCGGAGGCGCTTGCCTTCACCCGAGAGGCCATCCAGCGAGACTCGGCCAACTCCTATTTGCCATTCGTCGGTCAGGATCGGCTACGCGCGAGCGCTGCCGCCCACGTGTCGGCGCTGTCGGGGCAGCGCTTCACGGCCGACCAGGTGGTGGTGTCGGCGGGCGGACTCTCCGGCATTCTGAATACGCTGCTCGCCACCGTCGAGACCGGCGACGAAGTCATCGTCACCGATCCGACGTACGCAGGCCTGCTGAACCGCGTCCGCCTTGCGGGCGGCGTGCCCCGGCAAGTACCGTTCGCCTTCACGCCGGGCGGCGAATGGAAGCTGGACCAGGCCGCGCTGCGGGCAGCAATTGGTCCGCAAACGCGGGCCATGCTGCTGATGTCTCCCTCGATGCCTTCGGGCGGGTTCTTCGATGCGTCCGACTGGCAACTGATCGCGAACCTATGTGTGCAGAACGATCTGCTGCTGATCCTCGACAGCGCGATGGAACGGCTGCTCTTCGATGGACGCATGGTCATCCATCCCGCCGGCCTGCCCGGCATGGCCGAGCGTACGGTCACGGTCGGCGCAGCGTCGAAAGAGCTGCGCATGATTGGCTGGCGGGTAGGCTGGATCGTCGCGCCGGAATGGCTGATTCCGGATCTTGTGGCCGTGTCGCTCGCCAATGTCGTGGTGCCGGTCGGCATTGCCCAGGAGGCTGCGGCGGTTGCGCTCGACCATTCCGCATCCGATCTGCCTGGCTACGTGAACGCACTCGAGAGGCGGCGGGACACGGTCGCCGCCGAACTGTCGGGGCTTCCGTTCGGCATGCCGGCGGGCGGCTGGTCGATGCTGCTGCGCGTCTCCGATTTCGGCCTGACCGGATCGCAGATGTCGGAGCGGTTGCTGCGCCGCGGCGTATGTGCGACGGCTATGACCGGATGGGGCGTCGCACACGGCGAGCAGTACGTCCGTTTCGTGTTCTCGAACGAACCGGTCGAGCGGTTGCGCACGCTCGGGGACAAGGTGCGCTTCGCACTGGAGGACGCATGACGGCCGCTCACGAGAAAGCGGCGTCGCGCGCAGGGTGTCGCTGGTTGGAATCCGGAATTCCGTCCATGATGGTCGAGCGAATTCACACGAGATCAATCCACATGACGTGATGCATCCGGCGCCGGGGCGGCGCGATGTCCCGGCCCCGGCCGAACGTAACGTCGCGCGAACGCCCTACCGCCCCACCGGCGGCCGCAGAATATCGCGCGGAATCGACGCGATCAGCACGCAGCTGACCAGCAGACACGCGCCTAACGCATAGGTCCCGTTGTTGATGTTGCCGGTCATTTCCTTGGCAATGCCGGTGATCATCGAGCCCGTGAAGCCGGACAGGTTGCCCACCGAGTTGATCAGCGCAATGCCGGCGGCCGCGGCCGTGCCGGACAGGATCTGCCCCGGAAAGGTCCAGTAGATCGGCATCAGCGCGAGGATGCCGCAGGTCGCGATGGTCAGGAATACGATCGACAGCGCCACGTTGTGCGCGAACGCCGCGCTCAGGATCAGGAAGACGCCACCGATCAGCGCGGGAATCGCCGCGTGCAGGCGGCGCTCGCCGGTCTTGCGCGAGTGCGACGCGTTCCACACCATCGCGAAGATGGCCGTCAGGTACGGAATGGCCGTCAGCACACCGATATGCAGCGGGCTGTGCACGCCCGACGCACGGATGATCGACGGCAGCCAGAAGGCCAGCCCGTAGAAGCCGGTATTGAAGGTGAGCAGGATGAAGGTGAGCAACCAGACACGCGGGCTGCGCAGCGCGGCCCCGATACTGTGCGACTTGTGCGTTGCCTCGGATTCGAGATTGCGCGACAGCAGCGCCTTTTCGTCCGCGGACAGCCACTTCGCAGACTGCGGGCCGTCGCCGAGGCAGGCCAGCACGATGAACGCCACCACGATCGACGGCAGCCCTTCGAGCAGCAGCATCCATTGCCAGCCGCTCATGCCCGACAGGCCGTGCGTCTGCTCCATCAGCCAGCCGGACACCACGCTGCCCAGCGTCAGGCTCAGCGGGATCGCCACCAGAAAGCCCGACATCGCCACGCTCTGGCGGCGCGCCGGGAACCAGTAGTTCATGTACAGGATGACGCCCGGGAAAAAACCCGCTTCGCACAGCCCCAGCAGGAAGCGCAACGTGTAGAACATGGTGGTCGTCTGCACGTGGAAGAACTGCGCGAGCGGCACGATGAACGCCATCGACGACGACACGATGCCCCACGTGATCATGATCCGCGCGATCCAGAAGCGCGCGCCGTAGCGATGCAGCAGCAGGTTGCTGGGCATCTCGAACAGGAAATAGCCCCAGAAGAAGACGCTGGCGCCGAGCGCATAGACGCTGTCGCTCAGGCTCAGGTCGTCGAGCATCTGCAGCTTCGCGAAGCCTACGTTGACGCGGTCCAGGTAGGCCACGACGTAGCAGAGCAGCAGCAACGGCAGGATGCGCCGCATGACCTTGCGATAGAGCGCATCTTCGGATGAGTCGGCCGCGGCCGGCGCGGCAGCGGTCTGCGTGATGGACGGCATCGGCTTGTTTCCTGATTGTGTAGGTCTTCTTCGTACCGGCGGGTTCTCTGATGCATCGATGTTACCGATAACATCGGGTGACCAAAAAAACGTCGACGAGGCGACGGGAGAAACGGACGCGCTGATACCGGTAACAAACAACACGGTAGCATGTCGCGACAAGCGAGTTCAAGCCCGGCCGGACGCGTGGTTTCCCTAGTGCGGACAGTGGCGCGACGGGCGCGCCGCGGGCGGTCTGCCCGGTACGCCGCACCGGTATGATGTAGCCTTTCCAGGTTTTCCCGATCGCGATCCGATGCCCAGCCCCACCGCCGTCCGGCCTGCCGGACCGCCCCGCATGTCCGACGTCGCGCGCCTCGCCGGCGTATCGAAGATGACCGTGTCGCGCGTGCTTGCCGGCCACAGCGTGGCCGCCGAGACGCGCGCGCGGGTCTGCCAGGCCATCGACCAGCTCGGCTACGTGGCCGACGCGGCCGCGGGTGCGCTGTCGTCGGGGCGGTCGGAATTCGTCGCGGTGCTGGTGCCGTCGCTGTCGAGCTCCAACTTCTCCGACACCGTGCGCGGCCTGACCGATGCGCTCGAACCGCATGGCCTGCAACTGCTGCTCGGCGACACCGATTACGACCTGGAACGCGAAGAACGGCTGGTTCGTTCCATGCTGCGTCACCAGCCGCGCTGCATCGCGCTGACGGGTGCGCAGCACACCGATGCGACACGCAAGGTGCTGGCGCGCTCGGCCATTCCCGTGGTCGAGATGTGGGACCTGCCCACGCATCCCATCGACACCGCCGTGGGCTTCTCGAACGTGCGCGCCGCCCGTGCGATGGTGCGGCACCTGGCCGAGCGCGGTTACCGGCGCATCGGCTTTCTCGGCGGCGCCAGCGAACTGGATCGCCGCGGCCTGGACCGGCTCAAGGGATACCAGGCCGAGATCAAGGCGCTGCGGTTGTGCGAGCCGCGCGTCGTGCGGCTCGGCGAATCGCCAATCACCATGAGCCACGGCGGGCCCGCGATGGCGGCCCTGCTGGCGCAGTGGCCGGACACCGATGCCGTGATGTGCGTCAGCGACATGTCGGCATTCGGCGCGATCATGGAATGCCACCGGCGCGGCCTGTCCGTGCCCGCGGATATCGCAGTGGCCGGCTTCGGGAACTTCGAAGTGGCGGCGTGGTGCCACCCGGCCATCACCACCGTATCGGTCGACGCATACGGCATCGGCCTGCGCACGGGCGAGGCGTTGCTGGCGGCACTGCAGGCGCGTGACGGCGGCGAGCGGGTCGACTCGCAAAGCATCCGGATCGACTACACGATCGTCGCGCGGGAAAGCGCGTGACACGCCGGCGGTAAGGCCGGTCGCGCGTTGCGAGAACCGGCGCGCCCTCGACGTACGCGCAACGTACGCGACTGCGTACCGCCCCCCTGCCCCACGCCGCCCGTCCATCGCATGAAGGAAAGGCCGGGTTGAAGGTCGATGCGGGTCGATGCGGGTCGATGCGGGTCGATGCGGGTCGATACGGCGCCGTTCGACCGGATGGAAACCGGTGCATCCTGCGCAGCGCTTGCTCCATCCCCGCCGCCACGCGCACGCAAAATTCCCTTCCGCCACGCAAAAACCCCGTGCTAACATCCGCTCGATGTTACCGGTAACTATCCGGCACGCAACAATGAACGAGGCCCCTTCGGAGACAGCCCGCCATGTCACAGACCCCGCGCCGTCTGCGCAGCCAGGAGTGGTTCGACGACCCCGCCCACGCGGACATGACTGCGCTTTATGTCGAGCGTTTCATGAACTACGGGTTGACGCGCGAGGAACTGCAGTCGGGCCGCCCCATCATCGGCATCGCGCAAACGGGCAGCGACCTTGCGCCGTGCAACCGCCATCACATCGAACTGGCCGAGCGCACCAAGGCGGGCATTCGCGACGCGGGCGGCATTCCGATGGAGTTCCCCGTGCATCCGCTGGCCGAACAAAGCCGCCGGCCCACCGCCGCGCTCGACCGCAACCTGGCCTACCTCGGGCTGGTGGAAGTGCTGCATGGCTTTCCGCTCGACGGTGTGGTGCTGACGACCGGCTGCGACAAGACCACGCCGGCCTGCCTGATGGCGGCCGCTACCGTCGACCTGCCCGCCATCGTGCTGTCGGGCGGCCCGATGCTCGACGGCTGGCACGAAGGCAAGCGGGTCGGCTCGGGCACCGTGATCTGGCATGCCCGCAACCTGCTCGCGGCCGGCAAGATCGACTACGAAGGCTTCATGCAGTTGACGACGGCATCGTCGCCGTCGATCGGCCACTGCAACACCATGGGCACGGCGCTGTCGATGAACAGCCTGGCCGAGGCGCTGGGCATGTCGCTGCCGGGGTGCGCGAGCATTCCCGCGGCCTACCGCGAGCGCGGCCAGATGGCTTACGCGACCGGCAAGCGCGCGGTCGAACTCGTTCGCGAAGACTTGCGCCCGTCGAGGATCATGACGCGCGCGGCGTTCGAGAATGCGATCGTCGTCGCTTCCGCGCTCGGCGCGTCGACCAACTGCCCGCCGCACCTGATCGCCATTGCGCGCCACATGGGCGTCGAACTGAGCCTGGACGACTGGCAGCGCTTCGGCGAAGCCGTGCCGCTGCTCGTCAACTGCATGCCGGCCGGCGAATACCTCGGGGAGAGCTTCCACCGCGCCGGCGGCGTGCCCGCCGTGCTGCGCCAGCTCGATGCGGCCGGCCTGCTGCGGCGCGACTGCCTGACCGTGTCGGGCCGCGCGATCGGCGAGATCGCCGACACCGCGCAGGACGCCGACCGCGACGTGATCCGTACGCCCGACGCGCCGCTCAAGCACGGCGCCGGCTTCGTGGTGCTGTCGGGCAACTTCTTCGACAGTGCGATCATGAAGATGTCGGTGGTGGGCGACGCCTTCCGCCGGACCTACCTGGCCGAGCCGGGCGCGGAGAATACGTTCGAGGCGCGCGCGATCGTGTTCGACGGCCCCGAGGACTACCACGCCCGCATCAACGATCCCGCGCTGAACATCGACGAACGCTGCATCCTGGTGATCCGCGGCTGCGGCACGGTCGGCTATCCGGGCAGCTCGGAAGTCGTCAACATGGCGCCGCCCGCCGATCTGGTGAAGCGCGGCGTGATGTCGCTGCCCTGCCTGGGAGACGGCCGCCAGAGCGGCACGTCGGCCAGCCCGTCGATCCTGAACGTGTCGCCGGAGGCGGCGGTCGGCGGCGGCCTGGCCCTGCTGCGCACGAACGACCGCATTCGCGTGGACCTGAATCGCCGCAGCGTCGACGTGCTCGTCGACGAAGACGAACTCGCGCGCCGCCGCGAGACTGCAAGCTTCACCGTGCCGCAGGCGCAAACGCCCTGGCAGGCGCTCTACCGGCAGTTCGTGGGCCAGTTGTCCACCGGCGGCTGCCTCGAACCGGCCACGCTGTACCTGAAGGTGATCGAGCAGCGCGGCAACCCGCGCCATTCGCACTGATCCCACCGTCCACGACTCCTGCCGAGCTGACCATGCGTACTCCTTCCGTTTCCGACTGCCTGCCGCACGACCTCGCACACGCACTGCTGATCGGCCGCGTCTGGCGGCACGACGGTGCCTGCGCGGGCCCGAGCGTCGTCGCCGTGCGCGGCGGCGAAGTGTTCGACATCACGCGCACCGTGCCGACCACCGCCGACCTGTTCGACCGCCCGGATGCAGTCGCCGTCGCGCGCACCGCGTCCGGCGAATCGCTCGGCCGCATCGAGCCGTTGTTGCAGGCGACGCTGGACGGCACGCCCGGCGCTACACGCCTGCTCGCGCCGTGCGACGTGCAGGCCGTCAAAGCGTGCGGCGTCACGTTTGCGGTCAGCCTCATCGAGCGCGTGATCGAGGAACAGGCCGGCGGCGATCCGGCCAGGGCGATGGAGGTACGCGAGACCATCGCCGCGACCATCGGCACCGATCTGTCGAAGCTCGTGCCCGGCTCGGAAGCCGCGCTGCGCCTGAAGGCGGAACTCGAGCGCCGCGGCGCGTGGTCGCAATACATGGAAGTCGGTATCGGCCCGGATGCCGAGGTGTTCTCCAAGGCGCAGCCGATGTCCGCGGTCGGCTTCGGTGCGGACGTCGGCCTGCTGCCCGTGTCGGTGTGGAACAACCCGGAACCGGAGATCGTGCTGGCGGTCGGCAGCGACGGCAGGCCGGTGGGCGCCACGCTCGGCAACGACGTGAACCTGCGCGACATCGAAGGCCGCTCGGCGCTGCTGCTCGGCAAATGCAAGGACAACAACGGCTCGTGCGCGATCGGCCCGTTCGTGCGGCTGTTCGACGACGGCTTCACGCTGGACAGCGTACGGCAGGCCAGCGTGTCGCTGCGCGTCGAAGGCGCAGACGACGGCTTCGTGCTCGACGGCATCAGCCACATGCGCGAGATCAGCCGCGACCCGGCCGACCTCGTCGCGCAGACCTACGGCGCGCATCACCAGTATCCGGACGGCTTCATGCTGTTCCTCGGCACGATGTTCTCGCCGATCCAGGACCGCGACGCGCCCGGCGGCGGATTCACGCATCACCTGGGCGACCGCGTCACGATCTCCACGCCCGCGCTCGGCGCACTCGTCAACACCGTGCGGCTGTGCACGGAGATCGCGCCGTGGACCTTCGGCGTGCGCGCGCTGTATGCGAACCTGGCCGCGCGCGGGCTGCTCGCACCGTAAAGCCCGGCGCCTCGACATCGACATCGACATCGACATCGACATCGACATCGACATCGACGGGCAGCGGATCGACGGCAAGACCACTGCGTCACGCGCGCGGTAACGATCACCGGTTGCGCGGATGCGTGCCACGCCGGCAAGGTACGACGGCGAGAATCATGCACAATACGCCGCATCTGAGATGCGGAGACTAGCCCGTGGGGATCAACTTCGATTTAACCGACTTGCAGGCGTTTCGCGCGGTAGTGGAAATGGGGAGTTTCCGCAAGGCCGCGGAGACGGTCAGCATTTCCCAGCCTGCGTTGAGTCGAAGGATCGACAAGCTCGAGGAAGCGCTCGGCGTGCGCCTCTTCGAGCGCACCACACGCAGCGTCACGCTCACCACCGTCGGCCGCGTGTTCGCCCAGAGTGCCGAGCAGCTGCTCGACGATCTCGACGCCGCGCTGCTCGGCATTCGCGACGTTTCGTCGAGCCGGCTGGGCCATGTGACCATCGCGTGCGTTCCGTCGGTGGCTTACTACTTTCTGCCCGCCGTCATCGCGCGCTATCATCAGCGCTTTCCCCGCATCCGGGTCAAACTGCTGGACGCGAGCGCGAACGAGGTGCTGGGCGCCGTGATCAGCGGCGAGGCCGATTTCGGCGTGAGCTTCATGGGCAGCCAGGAAGCCGAGATCGAGTTCAAGGTGTTGCTGCAGGAGCGGTTCGTTGCTGCCTGCCGCCGCGACCACCCGCTCGCGCGCAAGAAGCGCGTGACCTGGAGCGAACTTTACGAGCACGACTACGTGTCGGTGGACAAGACTTCCGGTAACCGTCTGTTGCTCGACCAGGCGCTGGCCGCCGTGGCGCCGCGCGGGCCGAGCGTGTGCGAAGCACGTCACGTCACGACCCTGCTCGGATTGATCGAGGCGGGGCTCGGCGTCGCCGCGGTGCCCTCGATGGCGATGCCCGGGCACGACCATCCGATTCTCACGAGCGTGCCGCTCGTCGAACCGGTCGTCAAACGACGCGTGGGGATCGTGAAACGACGCGGACGGCCGCTCACCCCGGCCGCCGAAGCGTTTCATCGGATGGTCATCGACGCGAAGCGCGGCGGTATCGCAAGCAGCGATGCACCGGTGTGACAACGACAAAAGAGACACGAAGGAAGACCGTCCCGTGAGGCTGGCCAGGCTGCTTAAATCGCTTTACGTGCAGGTCCTGCTCGCGATGATGCTCGGCGTGACCGTCGGTCACGCATGGCCGGGAGCAGGCGCGATGCTCAAGCCCCTCAGCGATGCGTTCGTCGGCCTGGTGCGGATGACCATCGCGCCGATCGTCTTCTGCACGATCGTCTCGGGCATCACGTCGCTGGCGAACGGGAGGGCCATCGGCCGCACGATCGTTCGGGCGCTGACGCTCTTCTATCTGCTGACCGCCGTCGCGCTCGCAATCGGGCTCGCCGTCGCGTTCGTGCTGCGACCGGGCGCCGGCCTGCACATCGATGTGCACCATCTCGATTCGAGCGTCCTGGCTCAGTACGCGAGGGAGGCGCAGCCACGCGGGCTCGTGGCGTTCGGGCTGAGCGTGATTCCCGATACGATGCTCGGCGCGTTCGAGCAGGGCGAAGTGTTGCCGGTGCTGCTGCTGTCGCTGCTGTTCGGCTTCTCGCTGAATGCGCACCGGGAGGCCGGCCGGCCCGTTCTTGCCCTGATCGACGGCATCGGCCAGGTCGTCTTTCGCGTGCTCGCGATGATCATGCGGCTCGCGCCGCTCGGCGCATTCGGCGCGATGGGGTTCACGGTCGGCCGCTTCGGGATCGGCTCGGTCGGCTCGCTTGCGAAGCTGGTGCTGTCCTTCTATGTGGCATGCGCGCTGTTCGTCGCGCTGGTGCTCGCACCGCTCGCACGGCTGCACGGCTTCGCGCTGTGGCGGCTCTTGCGCTACCTGCGCGAAGAGTTGCTCATCGTCCTGGCGACGTCCTCTTCGGAGCCCGTTCTGCCGCGCCTGATCGTCAAGCTGGAGGCGCTCGGTTGCGACCGGGGCGTCGTGGGGCTCGTGCTGCCGGCGGGCTATTCCTTCAACCTGGACGGCACCGCGATCTATCTGACGCTCGCCGCGTTGTTCATCGCGCAGGCGTGCGACGTGCCCCTTTCCGCATCGCAGATCGCGATGATGCTCGCCGTCATGCTGCTCACGTCCAAGGGCGCGGCCGGCGTTTCCGGTAGCGGGCTGGTCGCGCTGGTCGCCACGCTCGCCGTCATGCCCGACCTGCCCGTTGCCGGGGTGGCGCTGCTGGTCGGCATCGATCGCTTCATGTCCGAGGCGCGCGCGCTGACGAGCGTGATCAGCAATGCCTGCGCGGTGATCTTCGTTTCGATGTGGGAAGGTGCGTGCGATCGTGCGCGTCTTGCGCAGCGGCTCGCCGTGGCCGGTTCGGCATCCCCGAACGGGGCCGATGAAGACGGTAACGGGAAGGCCGTCTGACGCAAGCCTTCCCGCCGATCGACGCTCAGTGAGCGGAAACGGAATCCAGTCCGGTCGATTTCACGTCGGCCTGCACGTCGGGCGACACGAGATAGTCGAGCAGCGCCTTCGCTTCCTGCGGATGCTGCGCGCCGACGGGGATGCCGGCGGCGAAGCGCGTGACCGACTGCAGCGGTTCGGGAATCTTGCCGACGAAGATCGCCCCCTTGACGGGCAGCAGCTCGCTGACCTGCTGGAAGCCGATTTCGTAGTCGCCGCTCGCGACGACCGACGCCACCGGAATCCGCGGAATCATCTTCGCCTTCGACTTCACCTGCTCCTCGATGCCGAGCTTCTTGAACAGCTCGCGCTCGATATACACACCGCTCGCGCTATCCGAGTAGGCGATCGACTTCGCGTGCAGCAGCACCTGCTTGAGGCCTTCGGCGGTGCTGATGTCGGGCTTTGCCGCGCCGTCGCGCACGACCATGCCGATGCGCGAGTCGGCCAGCTCGACGCGCGAGCCGGGGATGACCTTGCCTTGCTTGATCAAATCGTCCAGCGCGTAGCCGACCATGATCACGGCGTCGGCGGGCTCGCCGCGCGCGAGCCGGTTCGGAATCGCTTCGGGCGACTTGCCCATCGACGGGCCGAGCGCGGTATCGAGCGTATTGCCCGTCGTCGACGCAAAACGGGGGCCGAGCAGTTTGTACGCGGCGGTGAAGCCGCCCGAGCTCATCACGTGCAGTTCGGCGGCCTGCACGTTGGCCGCAACCGCCGTGGTGACGACGAGCGCGGTTGCGCAACATTTCAGGAGAATATTTCTCATGGTCGTGGTCGTACGGATTCGCATGGGTTCGTGTGGGTTCCTGAACATTCCGGGTGGGCCGGGCGTCAATGCGCCGGCGTCAGCGTCGCGGTACGGTGCCGATAGAGCGCGAACGTCGCAAGAAGCGCGCACACCGCGGCGAAGCTCATCCAGTAGCCCGGGGCGGCCTTGTCGCCCGTCATGTGAATGAGCGCGGTCGAGATGGCCGGCGTGAAGCCGCCGAACACGGCCGTCGCGAGGCTGTAGGCGAGCGAGAAGCCCGCGACACGCACCTGCTCCGGCATCACTTCCGTGAGCGCGACGACCATCGCACCGTTATAGATCCCGTACATGAACGAGAGCCAGAGGAGGACGAGCAGCATGTTGACGAACGACGGCGCGTGCGCGAGCAACGACAGCGCCGGGTAGGCGGTCACGACGGCGAGCACCGTCATGCCGACCAGCAGCGGCCGGCGGCCGATCCTGTCGGACAGCGCACCGCCGATCGGCAGCCACACGAAGTTCGACACGCCGACGCAGAGCGTCACGAGCAGGCTGTCGGCAGTGCTCAGATGCAGCACCGTCTTGCCGAAGGTCGGCGCGTAGACCGTGATCAGATAGAAGCTCGTGGTGGTCATCGCGACCAGCATCATGCCGGCAACCACGACACCCCAGTTCTGCACCAGCGTACCGAACACTTCCTTCATGCTCGGACGATGCTTGCGCGCCTTGAACGCCTGGGTTTCCTCCAGGTTGCGGCGCAGCATGAAGATGAACGGCACGATCATGCAGCCGACGAAGAACGGCACGCGCCATCCCCATGCGGCGATGGCCGACGCGCTCAGCCATTGATTGAGCGCAAAGCCGAGGCCCGCGGCGACGACGATCGCGACCTGCTGGCTGGCGGACTGCCAGCTCGTGAAGAAACCCTTGCGGCCGGGCGTCGCCAGCTCGGCGAGATAGACCGATACGCCGCCCAGTTCGGCCCCGGCGGAGAAGCCCTGCAGCAGCCGGCCGAGCAGCACGAGCGCGGGCGCCAGCAGGCCGATCGTCGCATAGCCCGGCACGAACGCGATCAGGATGGTGCCGCTCGCCATGATGGACAGCGTGACGATCAGGCCCTTGCGGCGGCCGACGTCGTCGATGTACGCGCCCAGCACGATTGCACCCAGCGGCCGCATCAGGAAGCCGGCGCCGAACACGGCGAAGGTCATCATCAACGAGGCGAACTCGCTTTGCGCGGGAAAGAAGACGTTGGCGATCTGCGTGGCGTAGAAGCCGAACAGGAAGAAGTCGAACTGCTCGAGAAAATTCCCGGCTGTGACGCGGAAGACCGCAGCGGCCTTCGAACGTTCGGTCGGAAGGCTGGACGAGGGGTGCATCGGGGTGTCTCCTGAAAATCCTGAAATACGCGGGAGGGGCGGGTCGATTGTTGTTTTCCGGCATGTTCGCCCGGCGCCGGTCAAACGATAAGTGCAATTTTTGGAAGAATTGATGCCGATTCGTTATCAATCGACGCGTCGGCGGCGCGCGCCCGATGCAAGGCTTTGCGGGGCGGGCCGGCGGGGGCGCTGTTCACACACTGGACGGCGGGCGCGTGACCACCAACTGGCATATGGACGACTGGTTCGGCCTGTTCCTTCAGCTGGGCCGGTTCCCGGCCCGATCCTGAGCACAGCGCGTAGGCACGCCATGAAATCGTGCCTGTATTGCGACGTTCGGCGGGCCGGACGCCGTCAGTATCGGCAGTTCCTCACCGCGCCATCCGCAACCCGGCGAGGTCGCCGTGCACGTCGAGGCGGCAAGCATCCATGACGCCCGCCGTCAACCGCGACGTTGCATCGCGGTTCCAAGGTTGAGGCCGGGCCGCCAACGCCCCCTCCGGCGCACCGTCACGCCGGCACCCGCCTCTCCGCGAGCTTGAACTCGCCGACCGTCTGCGCGAGTCGGGCGGCCTGTTCGCGCAGCAGCGTCGCGGCCGCCGCCGACTCCTCGACGAGTGCCGCATTCTGCTGCGTCGCATCGTCGAGATGCGACACCGCCTGATTGACCTGTTCGAGCCCGGTGCTCTGCTCCTTGGCGGCGACGGTCATTTCCGCGATCACGCCCGTGATGCTGCGCACGCCCTGGACGATTTCGTCCATCGTCGCGCCGGCCGTCTGAACGAGCCCGGAGCCCCCTTCGATCTTCTCGACCGACGAGTGAATCAACTGCTTGATCTCCTTGGCCGCCTGCGCGCTGCGCTGGGCGAGCGCGCGCACCTCGCCCGCGACGACCGCGAAGCCGCGGCCGTGCTCGTTCGCGCGCGCCGCCTCGACGGCCGCGTTCAACGCGAGAATGTTGGTCTGGAAGGCGATGCCGTCGATCACACCGACGATGTTGGCGATCTCGCCCGACGCCTGCGTGATGTCGTTCATCGTCGAGACGACCTCGCTCACGACCGAGCCGCCGCGCACCGCGACGTCCGACGCCGATTCCGCCAGACGGCTCACCTGGGTCGCGGCATCGGCCGAGTTGCGGGCCGTGCCGGCGATTTCCTCGAGCGCCGCGGCCGTTTCCTGCAAGCTCGACGCCGCGTGCTCGGTGCGGCTGGACAGATCCTGGTTGCCCTGCGCGATCTCGGCGCTCGCGAGGTTGACCGATTCGCTGAACTCGCGGATCTGCAACAGGATCGTGCTGATCTTTTCGGCGAACACGTTGAACGCCCGCGCGATCTGCGCGGCTTCGTCCGCGCCGTCGGCGGGCAGGCGCTTCGTCAGGTCGCCGCTGCCGCTCGAGACGTCCGTGAGCGCGTCGCGCACCAGCAGAATGCGCTTGAACGCCGCGTTCGTCATCGCGCCGACGAGCGCCGCGGCGATGACGGCGACGATCAGGATGGCCGCCAGCGTCGTCGTCGCGACCGCGCGCATGCCGGCCGTCACGTCGGCCTTGTCGAGCGCGAGCACCAGGGACCAGTCGGTACCGTCGATCGGCTGGGCGCGCATCAGCTTGGTTGCCCCGTCGATGTCGACCTCGACCGGCGCGGACGCCGTTTGCAGCGCGCCGAGGTGATCGGCATCGAGCGCAGGCGAGAGACCGGTCGCCGGCTTCATGATCAGGTCGGTCTTGGCCGACGCGATCACCCGCCCGCTCTTGTCCACCAGGAATGCGAAGCTCGCCGGCGTCGGGTGAACGGAGGTCACGATCGCGCTCACGCTCTCCATGAACAGGCTGGCCGCCAGCACGCCCTTCACCGCGCCGTCGCGCACCAAGGGCACCGCGAAGGCAACCGCCGGCTTGCCGCTCGTCGCATCGCGGTAGAGTGCCGTCACGACCAGGTGGCCCGCGCCGACGGCCTGCTTGTACCAGGGGCGTGCGGTCGGGTCGTATCCGGGTGCGAGCGGGACGTTCGAGAACGCAGTCTTGTCCGGCAGGCCCAGCGTCAGCACCTCGAAGCCGCCCGACTTGCCGAGCAGCTTCAGCGCCGGCACCGGGTCGCCTTCGCCGATCGCCAGCGTATCCGCGAGTGCCTGGGTTTCCCGCCCTCTGCTGGCCACCCATTCGTTGATCGCCAGCGCGTGCCCGGCGAGGATCGCCTTGTGATTCTGGTCGATGGCCTCGTCGTTATGGTTCTTGACGACGTAATAGACCAGCCCCCCGGTAACGGCCAGCGCCGTGACCACAATGGCGACGCAGGTCGCAAGTATCCGAGCACGAATGGATGACAGCATGATGACTTCAATCTCCGTTGCCGCGTTATGTGAACTGGATCGATGAACAGGCCGACCCTGCTCTGCTTAACGGCACCGGCGGGAGGAAATTGAGTCGTGCAGAATGGCTGGCACGTCTTCGATCGGTTCGGAATACAGCTGCGTGGCATGCATTCGCGTGGCGGTCGGCTCGACATGGGGGCGACACCCGCTTTCGACACGCACGGGAGCAGCAACCCGCCACGAGGTCGGCCATTTTCTGCCGCCGTCTCGATGGCCGGCCCCGAGGTCGGCGGCCGGAACACGATGTTCGCCCGAGTTTCGGCGTGGTCGTATCGACGCCATGCGCGGGCGCTTCGCTCGGCAGCCGCTCGCCCGAGCGAAGCTGCACGCGATGAGCCGGATCGCCCGGCGCATACCAGCCATTTGCGGCTACGCGTATTTGTCGCCCACCGTACTGCGAATCGGATGCGTGTCGTAAACGATGATCATCCGCTCGACGAGCCCGCTTTCATCGAACTCGAACACGTCGACGCACTCGAAGCGCACGGTGGAACCATCCTTGAGGCCCCAGTCATAGATGAAATAGCCCGTCGCGCGCCGCGCGCCCATCGTGCTGACGCAAATGTCGATCGGGGTGATCTTGCTCGACGCCGATGCGGCGTCGACTTTCGCAAAGAACGGGGCCGGCGTCATCCAGCCGAGAAACGGCGAGAATATTTGCGCGTCGGGTTTGAACACGGAGCAGATTGCGGCCACGTCGCCGCGCTCCAGCGCCTGGAGATAGGACAGAATCTGGCGCGTGTATAGTGTTTCAGGCGATGTGCTCATCCGCTTCCTCCGATCATGCGTTGCACGCCCGCGCTTGCACGAACGGGCATTCAGTACCGCCACGATAACGACGCCCCGATGACCGAACAATCGAATCATTCGCAACCCGGGTATGCGGCATCTGCATACCCGTTGGCGGATTTGACACGCCCGCTGCCTTCGATCCTGGCACTGCAGTCGTTTGTCGCGGCAGCGCACCTCGGCAGCGTCAGCAAGGCTGCGGATCATCTGTGCCGGACCCAGGGCGCGGTCAGCCGCCAGCTCCAGCACCTGGAAGCGCACTACCGATGCCAGCTTTTCGTGCGCCACGCGTCGGGACTGACGCCGACGGCGGAAGGAAACGCCCTGCTGCCCGTGGCAATCGATGTGCTCACGCGGCTGGCACAACATGCGGACCATGACGGACGCACGATTCCGCTCCTCACCATCCGGTTACCGTCGACGTTTGCGATCCGATGGCTGCTGCCGCGGCTTCCCGATATCAGCCGCGCGTTGAATGGGGTCGAACTTCGGATCTCGACCTCTGCCGACGATCATCCGGATTTCACCTCGCCCGATATCGACGCGATCGTCGTGCGCGGCACAGGCCGGTGGGCCGGTCTGGTCGCCATACCGCTGTTTGCAGAGACGCTGACTCCGATGTGCACCGCCGGTCAATCCGCATCGCTGAAATCGCCCGCTGACCTCGGGCACGCCGTGTTGCTCCATCCGGGATCGAGTCGACAGGAGTGGCAATGCTGGCTCGACGGCGTCGACGCCCCACAGGTCGATGCGGGCAGCGGACTGGTTTTCGACACGCTCGAGCTGACGCTCACGGCCGCCGCGCTGGGGCACGGTGTCGCGATCGGCGATCCTCGACTGGCAACCGACCGCCTCGAGACGGGCGCGCTGGTCACCCCCTTCGACCACGTCGCCCACAACGGCCTGGGTTACTTCCTCGTTTATCCGCATCAACGTGCAGCGCAGGACAAGATTCGTGCGCTTGCCGACGTCCTCGCGAAGATCGCGCAAGACGATCCGTCGACACGCCCGTAAGGCCCATCGATTCCGCACTCGAATCGGCCGCCTGGCCGGCCCAGGGCGAGCAGTCCGGCACGCTGCACGCCGTGAGCGGACGCCACGCCGTCGAGCGTCCGGATTGCCTGGCTTGCGCTCGCCGGGGTTCGGTCGCACACGTTTGCGCGCCGGAGCGCGATCGCACGCATCCGGCTGGCCGCCATGCCGGCCTTGATTTTTTGTTAACCGTGCCGTTAACCGGGATTTGACCCGCGCCGGCGCCATTGCAGCCGGCTTCCCATACGAGCGCGAGCATGCCCGCATTCACCTCGATCGAGAACATTGCCGACTGGGCCGGACGCAACCCGTTTATCGTCGGGGCGTTGGGTACGCTGATGTCGCTGGCCGCGCTCGGGATCAGCGTGGCGACACTGTGGGCCGGGCGAAGCGAAGCCGTCGAGCATGCGCATGAAACGTCGCGCAACGTCGCAGCCGTGCTGGTGAGCCAGATCGCACGCACGGTCGAAACGTCGAACAATGCGCTGGTCGCACTCGCATCCGATCTCGGCAAGCCCGCGGTGCGGCGCATGGATGCCGGGCTGCGGCACGATCTGCTGTTCGAGCGCACCGCGGCCCAGTATGTCACCGGCATGGGCGTGACCGACAAGCGCGGCCAGCTGATCGACGGATGCTGCAGCGCGACCCACCATTGGGATTTCGGCGATCGCGACTACTTCAAAGTCCATCGCGATGCGGACAACGTCGGCCTCTACGTGTCCGAGGCCTATCGCGCGCGCTCGCGCGCCGGCAAGGAATCCATCGCGCTGTCGCGGCGCATCGACCGGCCGGACCATACCTTCAACGGGATCGCGGTGGTCGCCATCGACCTCGCCTATTTCGATCAGCTCCTGTCCGGCCTCGATGTCGGGCCGAACGGGGTCAGCGCGATCCTGCGCGCGGACGGCACGATCCTCGCGAGAAATCCGCCGTTGAACGACAACCAGATGAACCACCTGCGTCGCTCGAAAGCATTCGAGCGGATGGTGAACAGCGAATCGGGCTTCTATCCCGCGCGTTCGAGCATCGACGGCACCATGCGGCTGTATACCTACCAGCGGGTGCCGGGCACGCCGCTGATCGCAGTCGTCGCGCCGGCGGAGCGCGACGTGCTGGCGAGCATCAGGCGCCTGTCGTGGACGGCCGGCGTATTGGCGACCGTAATCAGCGCACTGTTTTGCGCGGTGGTATGGCTGCTTGCGTTTGCGTTGCGGGACAACCTGCGCAAGCAGACGCTGCTCACGGATCTCACGCGGACCGATCCGCTGACCGGCCTGTGCAACCGCCGCGCGCTCGATATCGCGCTGGCCGACGAATGGGAACGGCTGCAGCGGGGCAGCAACGGCAGCCTGTCGATACTGTTCATCGACGCCGACCACTTCAAGCAGTACAACGACCGGCATGGGCACGCGGAAGGCGATACGGCGCTGCGCTTTCTCGCCGAATGCATCCGCACGCACACGCGCCGGCGCGGCGATCTCGCCGCGCGCTACGGCGGCGAGGAGTTCGTCGCGGTGTTGCCGGATACGGACGAAAGCGGCGCCGCGCAGGTCGCGGAGGCGATTCGCCGCGAAGTCGAACGCAACCGGCTCGACGGGTTTGCGGAAGCCGTTCCGGCCTTCACCGTCAGCATCGGCTGCGCGACCGGCCATCGCGCGCGCCCCGCGTCCGTGCATGCGCTGTCGCATCAGGCAGACATGGCGCTCTATCGTGCGAAGCGCGAAGGCAGGAACCGCGTGAGTTGCGCGGAAACGGAGCCGCTCGCGCACTCGGCGTGACCGGCCACGGGTCGTGATCTGCATTTTTTTGGGGCAGCAGGTGAATCGCAAACGATTGCCTGGGCGGCCGTACCGGATTGTTCTTTCACCTTCCAGATAATCAGGAAAGCTATCCGACATCAACGAAGCCGGGCTTTCCACATGAACGATCAACGGCTGACCGTTCGCACGAAGCTGCCCCTCGCTGCCTGGCTCATCACGTGCGTGGTTCGGCTCGTCTCCAGGCAGCCGCCGCATCGAATTCGCTCGAAGAACCGGGAAGCCGGCGCGTAGTCGCCCGCCGCCGCATATCTGCAACGGACGCACCGAACTCGTCATCCGTCACGTTCAGCACCGGGAATTAACCAGATAGTGGGAATTCGCGCGCACTGAATGCAATGCGAAACAAATCCTTAACGGCCACGTAACGATCCATCACCACAATTCGCCCTCTTCGACCATCAGGATGGAGTCTTGCATGTTTGCGTCACGAAGCCGTTTCCCGCTGCACGTTGCAGCATTGTCGAGTGCGATTGTCCTGGCCGCCTGCGGCGGCGGCGACGATGTCGCGTCGACCGGCACGATCGCCGCGGCCGTTCCGGCGCCGCCCGCCGACCCCGGCTTCGTCGACAGCGCCCCCGTGCCGAGCGTGCCCGCTTTCGTCGACAACATCGCGACCAACCAGCGCGGCGACGCGCGCTACGCGACGCTGTCGACCAACGCCGCGGTGCGCGTGGTGAGCCGTTTTCTCGATCTCTGGCAACCGTCGACGATGCTGGTCGACGCGGGCGTGAGCGCGCCGGCGTTCGGCGCGTTTCCGGCCATCTCGCCGTCCACCTGTTCCGGACTGCCCGGCAGCGGCGCACCGTGCGGCACGATCCTGAACGACACCGTGCTGTCGGCCAACGTGCAGTACGTGATCAACGCGACGACCGCCCGCACGCCGCAGCAGGCCGATGCCGCTTACTACGACGACCGGCGCGGCAAGGGCTTCAGCGTGACCGACGGCATGGGCCCGCTCACCGCCGCGTGGCGCACCGCGGCCCAGCAGACGACCAGCATCACCAGCATTCCGCCAGACGCGACGTCGGTGCTGTACAACGACTCGGGTAACAACGTCGGCGTCGGCAGCAGCACGAACGCGAGCTTCGGCAAAGTCGTCGACCTGCTCAACGAAATGGGCAGCAACGCATCGACCGAACCCTCGAAGCGCTTCTTCAAATATGCGCGCCCGTACCGCTGGAGCACGAGCGTGGTGGTCGCGCCGACGCTCGTTCCGGCGGAAAGCACGACGCCCGCGACCGACGGCGGCTTCATCAGCGGCCACGAGGCCGAAGCGATGCGCGATGCGACGACGATGGCATGGCTCGTGCCGGAGCGCTTCCAGGAAATGGTCGGCCGCGGCCTCGAACTCGGCGAGAACCGGATCCTCGCCGGCATGCACTCGCCGCTCGACGTGATCGGCGGCCGCATGCTCGCGCTGGCCGTCAGCACGGCGAACCTGACCGCCTACGCCGGCGACGCGCAGGCCGCGTACACGCAAGCCCACCAGGTGCTGCAGCAACTGACGGGGACGACCGCCGCGACGTTCTCCGCATTCGCGCACACCGGCACGGCGGCAACCGACCGGTTCGCCGACTACGCGACGAACAAGGCCGCGTTCCTGCGCCGCATGACGTTCGGCTTCGGCGCGATCGAATCGACGGACGCGCCGCCGGTCGTGCCGAAGGGCGCGGAGATCCTGCTGCTAACGCGCTTCCCGTACCTGAGCGCCGACCAGCGGCGCGTCGTGCTGAAGACGACCGAACTGCCGTCCGGCTATCCGGTCATGGACGACGCGGAAGGCTGGGGCCGCCTGAACCTGTTCGCGGCAGCCGACGGCTACGGCGCGTTCAACGGCAACGTGATCGTATCGATGGACGCGTCGCAGGGCGGCTTCAATGCGGCCGACCTGTGGCGCAACGACGTCGCGGGCGCGGGCAAGCTGACGCTGCAGGGCAGCGGCACGCTGACGCTGGCGGGCAACAACAGCTACACGGGCGGCACGCAGGTGAGCGGCGGCACGCTTGCGGCCGCGTCGACGACGGCGTTCGGCAAGGGCGACGTCTATGTCGGCGCCGGCGGCAGCGTGAGGATCGCGGCCGGTGCGCCGGTGACGATCGCGACCCGCTACACGCAGCTCGACAACACGACGCTCGAACTCGACCTCGACGGCAACGGCGGCGGACGCCTGCGCGTGGGCGGCCCGCTCACCGTCGCAGGCGGCACGCTGCACGTGAAGTTCGTGAACGGTTACGCGCCGAAGGCCGGCGACACCCTCGCGCTGATCGACGGCGCGGCGGCTGCCGCGAAGTTCTCGACGGTGACGGTCGACGGGTTCAAGGCAACGCCCGTTTATACCGCGACGGGCGTGTCGATCACGCTGTCGGCCGCGTAGCCGGCATCGGGCGTCGATTCTTGCAGCGAAGCCGCCCGCGGGCGGCTTCGGCTCAGGCGGAGCGGGCGGAAGCCGCCGCGCCCCGATCGCGACAGCCCCGCGCGGCCGCGCGGGGAATCCTCCGACCTGAACCGGCGCCGTGCGCGAGCACGCGGATGTCCTCCTCGCGTTGCCGGCCGGCGAACCGGTTGCGGGCCGGGCGGCCATTCGCGCGCATCTTCGCGCGTCCGAAGCGCGATGGATCGACTCCGGCCCGAAAGCCGACCCGGATTGACCGGCGCACGAGCGCCTGCCCGCGTCTGCGCGCTCGACGCGGCGCATCATGCGGCACCCTGTGTAAACCCCATCTCAGCTAAAACCGAAATCCCTTATAATGGGATTCATGTTTACAAACACACGTAATTTACAAGAAAACAACAATAATTGTCCCGAATTTCGGGTTTCCTTTCGTTTTCGTTGCGGTCGGCCATCGCCATGCGCGACGCGCTGGCTCGGCGAGTGGCAACAAGGTGTTTCCGCCGTGTCACCCGGTGTTTTTTTCTGGATATGATCGTCGGCAGGACGGGGGTGTCACACGGCACCTTCCGGAAGCAATCCAGGCAAATCGCGCAGGGCGCGATCGTACTGCCCACGCCTGGGCAGCATGAGCCGGCCGGTTTCGATCGGCATCGAATTTGAGACGGGATGCATTAGCCACACCATGAACCTGCACGCTGAAACACTGTGCTTCTCGGATGTGTTCCTCCATTCCCAGGCGATCGTGAACTGGTCGCAGCACTATGACCAGATCAGTCCGGGCACGGCCACGACCACGTTGCGCCAGGTCGCCGGCCAGCGCTTTCACGTCTTTCGCGAACGCATCAACCAACGCGTGATGCAGCACGGCCTGGCGCCGCGCGACCGCCTCTGCTTCGCGCTGCCGATCGCCAGTACCGTTGCGCCGGTGGTCCAGGGGCGCACCGTCGAGCGTCCGAGCCTGCTGACCTTGCGCGGCGGCGAGGAGTTCGTCGCCCACCTGCCGTGCGACACCGAAGTGCTCGCCTTCACGATCGATCGCACGCTCACGGCCGATCGCGAACTGGACGAACTCTCGAACCTGCCCGCACGCATCCTGAAGCAGCCGGTGCTGCCGATCTCGCCCGCACGCTACCGCCATGCGCTGGATGGCCTCGAGCGCGTGCTCTGCCAGGCGCTCGACAGCGGTTCGCTCACGGCACGCAACGCGTTCGACGAACGCGTGCTCGCGCACAGTGTCGTCGGCATCCTGCTCGACCTCGTGCAGTCCGACGACCCGGATGCCGGTGCGATGCCGTCGGCATCGACGCAAAGCTATATCGTGCGCCGCAGCCAGGAGATCGCACTGGAAAGCGACGACGTGCCGACGGTCATCGATCTCTGTCATCACCTTCGAATCAGCCGCCGCACGCTGCAATACAGCTTCCAGAACGTCGTCGGCACCACGCCGACGGCCTACCTCCGCTCGATCCGGCTGAACGCCGTGCGACGCTTCCTGATGACGACGCCCGAGACGATGCGGATCGGGGACGCGGCCGCGCAATTCGGCTTTTGCCACTTTGGACGCTTTTCCGCGTACTACCAGCAACATTTCCACGAGCTGCCGTCGCACACGCCGCGCCTGAGCTGAGACCCGGGACGTGCCGCGCGGCGCATCCGGGTAATCCCCTGCCGCCCGGCGCATGCGGATTGCCGATACCGGACAACGCCCGCTTTTTCGGCACCGTAAATTTTGTCGTCGGCCTGTTCCGCATCGCACTGCACCGCGCCGGGCGGCCGTCCAAGCGCACACCTGTGACGTCGGCGGACGTCAGCATCCATTGCCGGTTCGTCAGGATCGGCCCGCGGCACAGGGATATTGATCAGGCATGCCGGTGTCGATTCCTGACGGACGATCCGGTCAGCGGGACTACTCATGAGCGAATTGTCATCCCGGTCCGAAGCGGGCCTCAGCAAGAACGCCGTCGGACTTTCACACATCGTCTTCTTCGTCGTCGCCGCGGCCGCGCCGCTCACCGCGATGGTCGGCGCGACACCCGCGGCGTTCTCGCTCGGCAACGGCCCCGGCGTGCCCGGCGTATTCGTGCTGGCGGGCATCATGTACCTGATCTTCAGCATCGGCTACGCCGCGATGAGCCGCCACATCTCCAATGCGGGCGCGTTCTATGCGTATATCGCGAACGGGCTCGGACGTCCGGCCGGCGTGGGCGGCGCGTTCGTCGCGATCGTCGCGTACAACGCCGTGCAGATCGCGATCTACTGCATGTTCGGCTTCTTCCTGAACGACAGCATCCAGCGGCACTACGGCGTCGACGTGCCGTGGTGGGCGTTCGCGCTTGCGTGCGTCGTCGCCGTGCATTTCTGCGGCGCGCGGCACATCGAGTTCAGCGGCCGGCTGCTCGGCATGCTGATGATCGGCGAGATCGCGATCGTGATGCTGCTCGATCTCGCGATCGTCGCGCACGGCGCGAGCGCTGGCGGCTTCAGCGCGAAACCGTTCAGCCCCGCGATGGTGTTCGCACCCGGGCTCGGCACCGCGCTCGTGTTCGTGCTCGGCTCGTACATGGGCTTCGAGGCAACGGCCATCTTCTCCGAGGAGGCCCGCGACCCGAAACGCACGATCCCGCGCGCCACGTACGTGGCCGTGATCCTCATCATGGCGTTCTACGCGCTGTCGTCGTGGGCGATCGTCGAGGCATGGGGCGAAGGCCGGATTGCCGCGCAGGCAGCCCGCGATCCGGCCAACCTGTGGCTTGCCGTCAGCGGCCGGCTGCTCGGCGGCATCGCGACGGATGCGATGAACGTGCTGCTCGTCACGAGCCTCTTCGCGGCGATCCTGTCGTTCCACAATACGATCACGCGCTATTTCTACGCGATGGGCCGCGAACGTGTGCTGTGGCGCAAACTCGGCCATACGTGCCCCGTGCATCGCTGTCCCGACGTCGCCGGAAAAGTGCAGACGCTGATCGCACTCGCGGCCATCGCCGGCTCCGCCGCCTTTCGCCTCGATCCGTTCGCGGTCGTGTTCTCGTGGATGAGCGCGCTGGCCACGATCGGCATCATCGCGGTGCAGATCCTCGTGGCAGCCTCGGTGATCGTGTTCTTCGCGCGCGACCATCGGGATGCCGGCCTCGTACACCGCCTGATCGCACCGCTCGTCAGCGTGATCGCGCTCGGCGCCTGCCTCGTGCTGGTCGTGCGCAACCTGTCCGTGCTGAGCGGATCGGATTCGACCTTCGTCGCGATGTTTCCGTATTTCCTGCTTGCCGTCGGCGCGCTCGGCGTCCGCGCCGCGTTGCGATTGAAGCGCTCCGATCCCGACCTGTATCGCGAACTCGGACGCGCCACCCCGTAACCGCCGCCCGGCCGGCGCCGCGCGCGGCTCCGGCATCGTCTTGCCCCACCCCTGACACTTTCCCGCCGTCGGCACGCGCACGGGTATTCCCTATCCCGATCACGCGGCAACGATTGCCGATAGCGGACAAGGCCCGCCATTTCATCGACATACAGTGGATCCGACGTTGAAGCCGTGCCGTGGCAGCCCTCACCGCCACGACCGGCGCGGCTCGACGACACGCCCCTGTGAAACACGGACACCATGATGAAAATTCAGAACCTGATCGGCGGCCGGCATTGCGACGCAGCTGCCGGCCGTACCTTCGAAAAGCTGGCGCCGGCGACCGGCGACTACGTCGCCGCCGTGCCGGCGTCGAGCGCCGAAGACGTCGACCGTGCGGTGCGCGCCGCGCACGGCGCGCTGCACGACGACGCCTGGGCGCGCGCGGGCGGGTCGGCCCGGGCGCGCTGGCTGCTTCGGCTGGCCGACCTGATCGAGCGCGACCGTGACGCGCTGGCGGAATGCCTGGCCGTCGAACAAGGCCGTCCGCTTGCCGAGATGCGCATGATGGACATCCCGATGAGCATCGACACGCTGCGCTACTTCGCCGGCTGGGCCGACAAGCTCGAGGGCCGCACGATTCCGACCGACGGCTTCATGGGCCGCCCGACACTCAACTACACCCGGCGCGCGCCGGTCGGCGTCGCCGGGCAGATCATCCCGTGGAACGCGCCGCTCATGATCGCCGTGTGGAAACTCGCACCGGCGCTCGCGGCCGGCTGCCCGGTGGTCATCAAGCCGTCCGAGGACACGCCGCTCGCGCTCGCCCGTCTCGGCGAACTCGTCTGCGAAGCCGGCCTGCCCGCCGGCGTCGTCAACATCGTCCACGGCGTCGGTTCGGAAGTCGGCGCCGCGCTCGTCGCACACCCGCTCGTGAGCAAGATCAGCTTCACCGGCAGCACCGAAGTCGGCCGTGCGATCGCCGCCGAAGCGGCCCGAACCTTCAAGCGCGTCACGCTCGAGCTCGGCGGCAAGGCTGCGCAAATCGTCTTCGCGGATGCCGATCTCGACCGTGCGATCCCGTCGCTGATGGCCGGCATGTTCGCGAACCAGGGCCAGACGTGCGCGGCCGGCTCGCGCGTGCTCGCGCACCGCTCGATCGCGCCCACGCTCGAAGCGCGCCTCGCCGACGCCGCCCGCGCCATTCGCGTCGGCCCGCCGTCGGAGCCCGGCGTGCAGATGGGCGCGCTCATCAACCCGCGTCACCTCGCGCGCGTGCGCGCGCACGTCGAAAGCGCGCACGTCGAAAGCGCGCTCGCCGAAGGCGCGGTGATGCTCGCGGGCGACGAACAGGTGCCGCCGCGCGGCTGCTTCATGCGTCCGACGATTCTGGGCGGCGTGCATCCCGACATGCGGATCGCCCGCGACGAAGTGTTCGGCCCGGTCGGCATGGTCATGCCGTTCGACACCGAGGACGAGGCCATTCGCATCGCCAACGACACGCCGTTCGGCCTGTCGGCCTCGGTCTGGACGCAGGACGTCGGCACCGCGCACCGTGTCGCCGAGCGGCTCGACGTCGGCGCGGTCGCCATCAATGCATGGAGCCCGATCGACGCGCGCCTGCCGTGGGGCGGCACCAAGCAGAGCGGCATCGGGCGCGACCTGTCGAAGGCCGCGCTCGACTCGTACCTCGAGGAAAAGATCATCAGCGCAGCCCTGTGACCCCGCGGCGCACGCTGTGCCGCACCGTATTCAAGCACTTCACGAGAGAAAGACCATGGACTATCAAAAGCGACAAAAGCGATTCTGGCACCCGATGAGCTCGGCAGCCGCCGGGCACACGACCCCCACCGTGATCATCGAGCGCGGCGACGGCAACTACGTGTACGACGTCGAGGGCCACCGCATGCTCGACGGCGTCGGCGGACTCTGGAACGTCAACGTCGGCCACAACCGGCCGGAAGTGAAGGCCGCGATCGCCCGCCAGATGGACGAGCTGTCCTACTACCAGACCTTCGACGGCGTCGCCCATCCGCGCGTGTACGACCTGGCCGACCGCCTGTGCGCGATGTTCGCGCAGGAGGACATGCAGCGGGTAATGTTCGGCAGCGGCGGCTCCGACGCGATCGAGACCGCGCTCAAGATGGCGCGCCAGTACTGGGTTGCCGCGGGGGAACCGTCGCGCACGAAATTCCTGTCGCTGCGCAACGGTTACCACGGCGTGCACGTCGGCGGCACATCGCTCGGCGGCAACGGCGTCTACCATTACAATCACGGTCCGCTGCTGCCCGGCTGCGTGCTGCTCGACACGCCGTGGCTCTATCGCAACCCGTGGAACTGCGAAGATCCGCAGCAACTCGTCGAGCATTGCATCCGGCAACTCGAGGAAACGATCGCGTTCCATGGCCCGCAGACCATCGCCGCGTTCGTCGCGGAACCGGTCCAGGGCGCCGGCGGCCTGATCGTCCCGCCCGCCGACTACTGGGCGCGCGTGCGGGCCGTCTGCGACCGGAACGGCATCCTGCTGATCGCCGACGAGGTGGTCACCGGTTTCGGCCGCACCGGCAGCATGCTGGGCAGCCGCGGATGGGGGGTCGCCGCCGATATCCTGTGCGTCGCCAAGGGCATCTCCGCCGGCTACGTCCCGCTCGGCGCGACGCTGTACAACGGGCGCATCGCGCAGGCGATCGAACACGGCGCGGGTTTCTCGCACGTGGTCATGCACGGCTATACGTACAGCGGGCATCCGCTTGCGTGCGCCGCGTCGCTCGCGGTGCTCGACATCGTCGAAGCCGAGGATCTGCCGGGCAATGCGGCACGGGTCGGCCAGCGCCTGCTCGAACACCTGCAGCCGCTGAAGGCCGACTTCGAGACCGTCGGCGACGTCCGCGGCAAGGGGCTGATGCTGGCGCTCGATCTCGTGACCGACAAGGCCAGCCGCACGCCGCTCGATCCGGGCAAGGGGTTCGCGGCGCGCGTGGCCGACGCCGCGCGCCGGCGCGGGGTCCTGGTCCGGGCGATCGCCAACAAGGTCGTGATGTCGCCGCCGTTGACGCTGCAGCAGGACGAGGCCGACTTCATCGCGCTGACGCTGCGCGAGGCGCTGCAGGAGTGCTGCGCGGATTCGCGATCGATCGCCTGACCGCACGGACAGCCCGGCGCACGGATTGTTCGTCGAAGGTCCGTGCGCATCGCCATCCGGCTCGGGTTCGACGAAGATCGTCGCGGGACGTCGAAGTCGACGATCGGCGTCCCGCCCGTTGCAATTTTGTTTTCAAGGAAGACTAGTCAAATGGAAAACCAGGCCATTGCATTCACGGTCGAGAAATATCCGCTCGCGCTTCGGCTGCTGCACTGGGTCAGGGCGATCCTGATCGGCGCGCAGCTCTGGACCGGATGGACGATGGTCCGGCTCGACGACAACCTGCCGGCCAAGTTCGACTGGTACTACCCGACCCACAAGGAGTTCGGCGTGCTCACGCTGCTGGTGGTCCTGACGCAACTGGCGATTCGCTCGATGAAGCCGCTGCCGCCGCTGCCATCGAGCCTGCCGAAGCTGGATCGCAAGCTCGCCAAGATCGCGCACTACCTGCTGTATGCGCTCGCGATCATCGTGCCGCTGATGGGCTATTCGATGTCCAGCACGTATACGCAGAGCGACGGCGTGCCGTTCTTCTTCTTCCGCGTGCCCGAGCTGCTGCCGAAGAACGACCACTGGTTCGAGGCATTCCAGTGGCTGCACCGGACACTGGCCTACACGCTGCTCGTGCTCGTCATGCTGCATATCGTCGCCGCGCTCAAGCACCGGTTCTTCGACTCGAACCGCGAAAACGACGTACTGCGGCGCATGCTGTAACGCCGCGCCGATGCGTTGCCGGGACCCCGGCAACGTTCGGGATTCGGGTCGCCCGATCGCGGCGCCCGATCTCATTTGATCCAATCATTTCGTTTTACTAACTACAAGCGGACCATCCCGGGCGTCCGGGGCACCGGCACGCCTTCGGGAACGGTACCGCATCGCCCTACCGGCACTCACCTGGAGATCCACGATGAAGAAGATGATTGCGGTCGTTTCGACCGCCGGCGCCATGGGATTCGGATTCAGCCTGACGGCACACGCGCAGAGTACCGTGACGCTTTACGGACTGATCGACGAAGGCATCAATTTCACGAGCAACGCGGGCGGCAGCAAGGCCTACCAGATGGTCAGCGGCGACACCGTCGGCAGCAACTGGGGGCTGAAAGGCACGGAAGACTTCGGCGGCGGACTGAGGGCGCTCTTCCAGCTCGAGAACGGCTTCAACGCGAGCACGGGGGCGCTCGGCGTCGCGTCGCGGATGTTCGGCAGGCAGGCGTACGTCGGGCTCGATTCCGACCGGTTCGGCACGCTCACGTTCGGCCGCCAGTACGATCCCACGCTCGACATGTGGAGCCCGTTCACGGCCACCGGCAACTGGCTCGGCGACTTCGGCGCCCACCCGTACGACAACGACAATGCCGACTGGGACTACCGCATCCAGAACAGCGTCAAGTACGTGTCGCCCGCGTACGCCGGCTTCAAGGGCGAAGTGCTCTACGGGCTCTCGAACCAGGCGGGCGGCTTTGCCCGGAACCGAGTCTACAGTGCCGCGGTGCAGTACCAGGCGGGCGCATTCTCCGCTGCCGTCGCGTACCTGAAGGCCAACAACGGCGGTGCGACCGCGGGCGGCGCGTTGTCGAGCGACGATACGGTCTTCAGCGGCCGCTCGCAGCAGAACATCGATGCCGGCGCGTCGTACAAGTTCAGCGACAGGCTGACGCTGTCCGCCGCGTATTCGCACGTCGACGTATACAACCCCGAGTCGAATCTCTACTTCGCGAACCAGCCGGCGGCAGGCTCGCAGAATGCGTGGAAATTCGACAACTTCGAGGTCAACGGCCAGTATTTCTTCCGGCCGGATGTCTGGCTCGGCGCGGCGTATACCTACACGCACGCCCATGTGACGACGGCGGCCGGCGATGCATCGCCGAGCTGGCACCAGTTGTCGATGATGCTCGACTACGACCTCAGCAAGCGGACCTCGACCTACATCCAGGGCGCGTACCAGCACGCAACCGGCAACACCGGCACCGACTTCGACTACGCGCACGTGCTCGGCGCCGCCGGGCAGTCGTCGGGCCGCAACCAGCTGGCCTTGCGCGTCGGGATGATGCATCGCTTCTGAGCCCGGCGGGCGGCGCACGGGCGCGCGCGTGGCATACGCGGCAGCCCGTGCTTCCCCGTGCCGTCAGAACTGATGCCGCACCCCGACGCGCACCGCGGTCTGCGTCGAGCCGGCCGCCGCGCCGCCGAGCGCGGCCTCGACCTGGGCACCGTAAGCGCTGTCGTGGCCGCGTGCGAACACCGCGTACAGGCCGGTACGCTTCGACAGCGAATAATCGGCACTCAGCGTGACCTGATTGGCCGAGCCGATGTCGCCGCCGCGCTGCTGGAACTGGAAACCGCCGCCCAACTGCAACGACGGCGTGAGCGCATAGGTCAGCCCGGCGTCGTAAGTCGTTGCCCGCAGCGGCGCGGCGGCGCTGATCCGCACATCCGACACCATGCCGAAGACGCGCAACCGGTCGAAGTTGTAGCCGGCCCCGCCCGAGAAGTTGCGAAGATTGCCGCCGCCGGTCACGTCGTGCTGGCCGAAATAAGCGAGCGCGGCGCTGAACGCGCCCTGCGTGTACGACAGCATCGCGCTTTGGACGCTGCTGCGCGCGACCGTGCCGGGCACGTTGCCGAACCCCCACATGCCGCCGAACGCGATACCGCCGAACGTCGGACTCACGTACTTCACCGCATTGTTCACCTGGACGCCCCACACGCGGTTGTCGAGCGCGCCGCCTGCCGACGCATTCGCCGGCAACCCCCATGCGAGCAGGCCCGCCGGCGTGTTCGCACCGACCGCGAAGGACGGCAAGAGATCGCCGACGAAATCGAACTGGCGCCCGAGCGTCACGGTGCCCCAGTCGCCGCCGAGCCCGACGTACGCTTGCGAACTGAATGCGGAACCCGGCACGGTCAGCGCACCGTCCGACGTCTGGAACTGGCTTTCAAGCCGGAACACGGCGAAGTTGGCGCCGCCGAGATCCTCCCTGCCCGTCAGGCCCCAGACGTCGTTGCGCGACACGCCCGCCTGCAACGCGAGCTGGCGCCCGCCGCGCGCGGCAGACACCACATCGCTCGTATAGGTCACGCCCGTGTCCAGCGAACCGTAGAGCGTCACGCTCGACTGGGCGAACGCCGGTGCAGCCGCACCGCAACTGCACAATGCCACCATCCGGAACCACGCTTTCATCTTCTTCTCCTTATCGAATTTTCCCGGTCGATGCGCCCGTGAACCGACCGGCACGGCAACGGCATTGATCCGGCATGATTTTCACGATTAAAATAGGATTCCCCATCAATAGACGGCGAGGCGATCCACTGCATTGCAGTTGGCCCGCTTCCTGAGCATTCGTCGACGCGGCTCGGGTTGCCGCCTGCGCGACTTAAGTTAGACTACGGCCCTGTCGCCCCCGGAGCCGCACGCCGTGCCGCAGCCCGGCAGCCCGAACCGCGTTCGACCTTCCCGTTCCATTGCCGCAAGCCGTCTGAATCCCGGATCACGTCATGTCGAGCCTCACCAAAATGCTGTCCATCCTCGACGTATTCTCTTCGTCCGCGACGTCGATGACGGCCGAGGAAATCGCCGAACACATGGGCTTTTCGCGGACCACGTGCTACCGCTACGTGAAGGAACTGGCCTCGGTCGGCCTGCTCGTCGGCAGCAACGGCCGCTATACGCTGGGCCCGCGCATCATCCATCTCGACTACAACATGCGGCAGTCGGACCCGACGCTCACCGCCGCGAAGCCCGTCATCCAGAAGCTGGTTCAGGTCACCGGCGGCGATGCGCTCGTATCGACGCTGTTCGACGAGCAGATCATCAACGTCATGCACGAAACCGGCGCCGAGAACCTGCAGCTGGGTTTCGGCCGCGGCCGCATCATGCCGTTGTTCCAGGGCGCTTCGTCGAAAGTGATCGTGGCCGCGATGTCGCGTGCGCGCCTCAAGCGCCTGCACGAACGGCACAACGCCGAGCTTGGCGAACTCGCGGCCGACTGGACGCAGTTCTGGCGCGCCTGCCAGCAGATTGTCGACGCGGGATACTGGATCTCGCGCGGCGAGCTCGACGCAGGGTTCGTCGGTATCGCTGCGCCGATCCGCACCGCCAGCAGCGGCGAAATCAACAGCAGCCTGTCGCTGGTCTTTCGCGCCGAACACTTCGCCCTGTTCGACGAGCACGTGCTCGGCAAGCTCCTGGTCGACGCCACCGCGCAGATCGGCGACGCCACCTGACCATTCGCACGTCGTCGCGCACGACCGCACGCATGAAGGCCGACGTGCACGCGATCAATTCATCTGCGTGACGAATTTGGTGACCAGGTAGCCGTCGAACGTCTCCGTTCCGCCCTCGCTGCCGAAGCCGCTGTCCTTCACGCCGCCGAACGGAATCTCCGCCGGCCCCATCCCGAAGTGATTGATGTTGACCATGCCGGCTTCGAGCGAGCGGCTGATCCGGTGCGCGTTGCGCGCCGACTCGGTGAATGCATACGACGCGAGGCCGAACGGCAAGCGGTTGGCCTCGGCGAGTGCATCGTCGAGCGCGTCGAACGGCACGATCCCGACGATCGGGCCGAACGGCTCCTCGTTCATCAGGCGCGTATTGCGCGCCGGAGCCAGCACGACCGTCGGCGCGAAATAGTGCCCCGGCCCCGGCAGGACCGTTCCGCCCGCGGCGATATCCGCCCCTTTCGCCTTTGCATCGGCGACGAACGCGTCGATCTCGGCTACGCGTCGCGCATGCGCGAGCGGCCCCATCGTGGTCCCGTCTTCCAGACCGTAGCCGACGCGAATCCGGCCGACCGCGTCGAGATACGTGGCGACGAACCGCTCGAACACCGGGCGTTGCACGAAAAACCGGGTCGGCGAAACGCAAACCTGCCCGGCGTTGCGAAACTTGTACGCGGCCAGCATCGTCGCGGCGCGCTCGATGTCCGCATCCGCGCAGACGAGCACCGGCGCATGCCCGCCCAGCTCCATGGTCATGCGCTTCATGTGCGACGCGGCGAGCGCCGCCAGTTGCTTGCCGACCGGCACCGAGCCGGTAAATGAAATCTTGCGTACCAGCGGCGACTCGATCAGTTGCGTCGACACGTCGCCCGGTACGCCCCAGACGATGTTCAGGCAGCCCGCGGGCAATCCGGCATCGTGAAAGATGCGCGCAAGCGCGACGATCGCGCTCGGCGATTCCTCGGGCCCTTTCAGCACCAGCGTGCAACCCGACGCAAGCGCGGCCGCAATCTTGTGCATCGCCTGGCTGAACGGGAAATTCCACGGCGAGAACGCCGCGCACACGCCGATCGGTTCCCGCAATACGGTCTGCGCAACATCGGGGGAACGCGACGGTACGACGCGGCCGTAGGTACGACGCCCCTCCTCCGCATGCCATTCGAGCTGTTCGGCGGACGACATGACCTCGGCGATCGCCTCGCGAAGCGGCTTGCCCTGGTCCATCGTGATGTGGCGGCCAATCGTTTCGGCACGCTCTCGCACGAGCGCAGCGGCGCGGCGCAGGATATCCGAGCGCGCGAGCGGCGACTCGCGCCGCCACGTCGCGAACGCCCGATGCGCGGCGTGCACCGCGGCGTCGATATCGTCCGGTGTCGCATGCGGCAGTTCGCCGAGCACGCGGCCGGTTCCCGGATCGAGAACGGGTTGCGTGCGCCGGCCGTCGGCCTGCAGGAACCGGCCATCGACATACAGATGGAGCGGAGCGTAATCGCGTGGCGCGTCAGGCGTCATGCGCGAGGTCAGCGGTGTAAACGGAATCAAGACGGATACCTCGGTAGAAACTGCACGATGAGCGCGGACGGTGCGACGTTCGCATCACGCGGCCAGGCTCGGCGCACGCAACAGGCCGCCGATTTCCTGCCGGAGAATCTGGTTTTCCTGCGTGACGAGCAGATGCCGGACCTTCCCGCGAAACGTCCTGAACGCGGGATCGGCCATCAGCACGGCGCGCCGCCGCGCGCGATCGTCCAGCGAATCGAATGCCCACAGATAGACGAGCTGGTTCAGCGGCCCGACTTCCGTCGCGAAACAGCCGATCATCGTGCCGAGCGCCTGCTCCTGCGCCGCGCGCCCGCATTCCGCGTAGAGGCGCAGATATTCGGCGACGCCGCCCGGCACCAGCGTATAGGTGCGTTGCTCAACAAACATGGGCTTCCTCCCGTTGTCGCGGCGCGAACGCCTGAAAGGCCGTGGTCACGCGGGCCATCCCCACCGCATCCGTCTGTGCGGCGACATAGCGATCGGGACGCACCACCACGAGCGGGCCGGCATGCCGATCGAACCAGTCGGCCAGTGCGTTGTCGACGTCTTCGACGCATGTGCTGCCGTGGCCGCTGGCCAGCCGCCCCGCGCGGCCGGTGCCGCTGCGCGAGCGGTTGACCTGAACGAATGTCGCGCCCAGCGCCGCCCAGTACGCACGATCGTCGTCGCTCAGGCAGGCCTGCGGATCGCATTGCCAGCCGACGATCGAGAACCACGGGCCCAGCACGTCGTCGAGCTTGCGGCGCACGCCGTCGGCCGTCTCGACGTCGGGCTGCGCGATCATCCTGCCGACCGCAGTGTCCGGCGCTTCCGGCAACACGACGCCCCGCGTATAGCTCGGCATCGGCTTGAAACGCATCTGCAGGATGTAGTCCTTCAGGCCCGGCGCGAATCGCGCAAGTCCGAGGACACGATCGCGCAGGAATGCGACGAGCCGGTTGGTCGGCATCAGCATCGCGCCGAACGTGTCCGCCAGGTCGATCATCGCCTTCGCGTGATCGCGCCGCTCCGATTCGTACGTATGGAGCACGCCGGGATGCAACGCGCCGTTGACGACGCCCGCCAGTTTCCACGCGAGATTGCCCACGTCGCGCAAGCCCGCGTTCAGGCCCTGGCCGATCCACGGCGGCGTCAGGTGTGCCGCATCGCCGATGAGCGCCACGCGGCCGACGACGAATCGTTCGGCCACGCGCGAATGGTGCGTGTAGGTCCGGGCGCGCACGATCTCGAGGCGGTCGACATCGTCGACGTACGGCGCGATCAGCGCGCGTATCGATTCCGGTTTCGCGATCGCCTCTTCGTCCTCGTGCGGGAACACGAGAAACTCCCAGCGCCGGAAATTGAACGGCAGGTAGATGCAGACGTTCGGGCGGCGCGGATCGCAGTTCAGCGCCGTGCACGGCTGGTCGAGCCCGGCGTTCTTCACGTCGACCACGACCCACTTCATCGGATGGGTGGTGCCGGCCAGCTTGACGCCCAGCCACTCGCGCATCGGGCTGCGGCCGCCGTCGGCCGCCACCACGTAGTCGGCCTCGAGCGCGTAGTGCTGCCCGTCGGCGCGGCGCACCTGCAGCGTCACGCCTTCGTCGTCCTGGTCGACGCCGACCACTTCTTCGCCGGTCCTCAGCGACACGTGCGGATAGCGTGCCAGCCCGTCGCGCAACGTTCGCTCGGCCAGTTGCTGCATGAAGATGTTGCGCCGCCACCAGCCGAATTCGCGCATCGACGGGCGGATGTCGGCGAAGCATTCGCCGTTCGCCTTGAACATGCGCAGCGGCACGTTCTGGATGATGTCGCGGCTCAGCTCGTCGGCGAGGCCCGCGGTCTGGAACAGCCGCAGCGCCTCGTCGTCGATGCCGACCGCGCGCGGAAACTCGACGATCTCCGGCGTCTTCTCGATGATCACCGTCGCGATGCCATAGAGGCCGAGCAGGTTCGCCATCGCAGCGCCGTTCGGCCCCGCGCCGACGATCGCGACCGACGTCCGGTTCGCATGGTTCGTTTTCATGCGTCAGACTCCCGCCCGCCACGCCGGATCGTCCAGACGATCGAGCCAGGTGCGCAATGCGTGATTGAATGCGGCCGGCTGATCGTCATGGACATAGTGCGTTGCACCGGGTATGTCGATCCGCTCGATTCCCGCGTTGGCGGCCGTCATTTCGGCGGCCACCTCGGCGGACAGGAAATCCGATTCGCCGCCACGCAGCAACAGGGTCGGCACGTGCAGGTTGAGGATCGGCGGCCACAGGTGGACGAGTTGCTCCGGCGTCGCGGCCAGCCGCGCGGCCGCAATCCCGTCCGCGTCGTGACGCCATACGATCCGCCCTTGCTCGTCCTCTTTCAGCGAATGCGCGATGCGCGAATCGAGCGCGGATTCCGTGATGTTCGGCCGCTGGCGGCGCCAGAACGCGCGCGCATCGTCCCACGACGCGAACGCGCGCGGCGTTTCCTTCAGCTCGCGCTTGATGCGCTCCGAACCCTGCGAACCGGCCGACGCGCCCGGGCCCATGTCCTCGATCACGAGGCCGGCGAGCCGTTCCGGCTTCGCCGCGGCATAGACGAACGCATTGGCCCCGCCCATCGAATGCCCGACCAGCACGAATCGTCGCAAGTCGAACGCGCGCACCAACGCGTCGAGATCGCGCACGTAGGCCGCCGCGTAATAGTCCCGCTGCGGATCCCAGTCGCTCCGTCCGCGCCCGCGCTGATCGAGCGCGATGACCCGGTAGCGGTCGACCAGCGCGTCGGCGACGGGTTCCCACGTATGCGCGTAACTGCGCAAGCCGTGCAGCATCACCACCGCCGGTGCATCGGCGCGCCCCCAGCTCACGTAGTGCAGCCGCAGCCCGTCGCTGTCGACCCACCCATCCTCGACGGATGCCGTATTCATCATGTGTTCCCCGCCAGCATCCGCGATCAGACCAAGCCGTCGCGGCCGACGATCTCGCTCGCCTTCAGCCCGCCGAGCCGTGCATGCAGGCGGCCGCGCGTCGCGAATGCGAAGATCACCAGCACTTCGTCGTCGTTGGGCGCATCGGGGAACAGGCACGTCACCGTGTCGTAGTGCGAGCGCACGTAGAGCGCATCCTTGTGCGCGAGCGGCACGTCGATCACCGTGTTGACCGGGCCGCGCTTGCCGCTCGACGGCACCCACGACTTCCCGCCGCCCAGCGCCGCACGGATCGGCTCCGCGAAGATCGACGTCAGGAATGCATTGCCGTGTTCGTACTCGCCGGCCGAGCCGACCAGGCAGGCCTTGCCGTAGCTCTCGATCGCGCGGCCCGCGGCGAGCGACTCGATGCGCCGCGCGAACTCCTTGCCGAGCGCGGGCGACGGGCGCACGAGGTCGTCGAGGTTTTCGCTGAAGCGCCCCGCATACGGGTTGTGAACGGCCGCGGCGATCACGATCTTGCGCAACGGCTCGCCGTCCGCGAGCTGGCCGGTTTCGTTCGCGAGCGAATCCTCGATCTGCGTGTACCACTTGCGGATGTGAAAGCCTTCGAAATTGGCGATCTTGCTCATCAGGAATCCTCTATGAAGTGTTCGGTTATGCGGAAATGAAAGGCCGGCGCGTCAGTCGAACAGCGGCTCGAGCTGCACGGGGTCGCTCGGCGCGTTGTACCGGTGCAGCACGCGCTTGCCCTCTTCGTCGTCGGTGACGGTCTCGCAGAAGAATTCGAGGCGGTTGCCGTCCGGATCCGCGAAATACACGCCGATCCCGACCTTGTGATCGGTGATCTTGACGATCGGCACGTTGCGGCGGATCAGCATGCCGTACAGGCGACGCAGTTCGGTCAAGCCGCCGGCGATCTCGAGCCCGTAGTGCTGCAGGCCGATCGTGCCGAGCTCCGCGTCGGACGCCGCGCGAATCAGCGCGATGTCATGGTGCTTCTGGCCGAAGGACATGAACACCCACTGCTCGCCGCGCGCGGTTTCCGTCATGCCGAGCACCTCGGCGTACCAGGTGCTCGAGCGCACGGGGTCGCGCACGAACAGCGACAGGTGGGTGCGCTGGACGCGCGGCGTCGGCAGCGGCAGCCCGCTCGCATTCGCGCGCTCGGCGTGCCGCTGGATGTCGGACGGTGTCATCGCTCGCTCCACTCAGTTGATCGACTGCGCGTGGGCGACGAGCGGCGCTTCGAACGGCGTCCACGCAACAGCCGTGATCTCGCTGAAATCGCGCCATTCCTTGGTCCAGTTCCGGCCGCCGTCGCGCGAACGGAACAGGTGCCCGTACTTGGTGCCCGCATAGACGAGCGCCGGCCGGGCCGCATGGACCCCGAATGCCCAGAACGTGGAATTCGGCGGCGTCTGCAGATCCGCCTCGTGCCACGCGTAGCCGCGATCGGCCGAGCGGTAGATGCGGCTGCGGGTGCCCGGCGTGCCGTCGCCGATCGCCATCAGCAGATCGCCTTCCGGCTCCGGCAGCTGCACGACCGTACGCGTGTAGTAAAGCCCGTCGAAGCGATCGCGCGACTGTTTGGCGTCCCAGGTCTGCCCGTCGTCCTCGCTCACGTACACCGCGTTGACCGTCAGCAGCACCGTGGTCTTGGGCCGGTCCGCCGTGGCGGACAACACGGCGATCGCATGAATGTCGCTGTTGCGGATCGCCGTGCCGGGGCCGTCCACACGTGTCCAGCTCGCCCCGGCATCGCGGCTGCGCCATGCGCCGCCCTCCTCCACGCCGTACCAGACGTTGCGGCCGTCGTCCGGATCCACGCAGATGGTCAGCAGCCGCGGGCGATTGACGCCCGCGCAAAATTCGGGGAACTCGGGCGCCGTTCTCTCCCACGTCAGGCCCGCGTTGCTCGACTTGTACAGCGCGGCGCGCGACGGTGCGCCGGTGCCCGCATAGAGCACCGCGGGGTTCGACGGATCGATCGCGATGGACCAGACGGTCTGCCCGTTCAGCAGGTTCTCGGGCCGGAACCAGTGCGCGCCGCCATCGTCGCTGATGCACAGCCCCGCATCGGCGCCCGCATAGACGCGCGACGGCGTCGCGGGATCCACCGCGAGCGCGCGCACGATGCCGTCGAATTCGATCGGCTCGGCGAGTCCGAGGCGATGCCAGGTCTTGCCGTCGTCGTTCGAGCGCAGGATGCCTTGCCCGGCCGTGGCGACCAGTACGGTTGCGGTCATGAAATGCTCCTTGTGTCAGAGAAAAATGCCGCGCGTGAGCCCGCCATCGCAGCCGATCGACTCGCCGGTGATCGAGCCGGATTTCGGCGATGCGAGAAACGCGACGATCCACCCCATTTCCTCGGGCTGCAGCACGCGCCGGATCGGCGTGACCTTCACGTAGTTGGCCTCGACCTCCGCGGCCGTGAGCCCCTGCTTCTGCGCCTCTTTCTCGTAGAGTTCGTGGATGTGCGGCGTCTCGACGACGCCCGGGTGAATCGTGTTGACCGTGATGCCGAACGGGCCGAGCTGGTCGGACAGCGTCTTGGTCAGGTGCACGATCGCCACGTTGCGCATGCCGGACAGCTGCTTGCTGCCACGGCCCGTCAGGCCGCCGATATTGACGATGCGGCCGAAGCCGTTGCGCCGCATGTACGGCGCGGCCGCCTTCGCGCAGCGCAGGTAGCCGACCACCTTGATGTCGATGTCCTGGAGCAGCCCCTCCGGGCTGGCGTGTTCCAGCTCCGCCCGCACGAGGCCGCCCGGATGCGCGGCGCCGTTCAGCAGGATGTCGAGCCGGCCGAAGCGCTCGACGCTCGCGGCCATCGCCGCTTCGACGGACGCCATGTCGGTGGTGTCCACCGTGACGGGCAGGATCGCGCCCGCCTTGTCGCCCAGCGGCGCGAGCTCGGCGCGAATCTCGGCGGCGGCCGCTTCGAGGTGTTCCATGCGCCGCGCGGCGATCGTGACGTTGACGCCTTCGCGGGCCAGCTCGAGCGCGACTGCCTTGCCGATGCCCATGCTGCCGCCGGTGATGAACGCGGCTTTTCCGTGGAGTTGCAGATCCATAGCGATGAAAGGTGAGAGTCGGGATTGAAGGGGAAAGCGGGTTGCGCGATCAGGACAGGCACATTTCGATCAGCCTCGGCCCGTCGGCATGCGCGAGCGCGTCGTCGAGCGCCTCCATCAGCGCTTGCGTCGTGCTCGCGCGCTCGGCCGGCACGCCGTAGCCGCGCGACAGCGCGAGCCAGTCGATCGGCGGATCGTCCAGCAGCGTCAGGCGGCTGGCGTGCGGCGTGTCGGCCGGCAAGCCGCTGCGCGCGAGTTCGGTCTGCAGGATGCCGTAGCGCCGGTTCGACGCGATCAGCATGACGATCGGCAAACGCTCGCGCGCCATCGTCCACAGCGCCTGGATCGTGTACTGCGCACTGCCGTCGGACTGCAGCGCGAACACGCGGCGTTCCGGGCACGCGACGGCCGCACCGAGCGCCACCGGCAAGCCCTGGCCGATCGCGCCGCCCGTATTCGTGAGGATCGTGTGACGACGGGCGCGCGCCGACGCGGTCACGAACGGATAGCCGCACGTGCCGCCCTCGATCGACACGATCGCGTCGTCGGGTAATGCATTCGCCAGCACGCGGCCGACGGCCTGCGGCGTCAGCGGCCCCGCCTCCACGTGCCAGCACTCGACTGGCACGCCGTCGGCGTTCTCCGGTGCGCCGATGCGATCCGCCAGCGCTTCGAGCGCATCGTCGGCCGCGTCGCCCGGTGCGGCCAGCGTCACGATGTCCTCAGGGCGCGCGAGTTCTCCCGGAATGCCTTCGTAGCCGAAGTACGTGACGGGCGCGAGCGCGCCCGCCAGCACCACACGCCGGCCGGCCAGCGCGGCCAGCGCCGGCTCGGGGAAATACGGCAGCCGGTCGATGTCCGGCAGGCCGCCGCCGCGCTCGGCGCGCACAGCAGCGCGGGCGTGGCGCGGTCCGGCAGGCGGGCCGGGGGGCGGCGGCGTTGGGGGCGGACGGGGGCGGCGGGGGGGGGGGCACGGGCGGGCTCCGCGCGGGGGGGGGCGTCGGGGGGGAGCGACGGGGCGGGCGGGGGTCGGCCGCGGGCGGGGAGGGGCGCGGCACCGCCGTGGTCGAGCGCGAGGATGCCGAACAGGTGGATGTCCTGCACGGCATTCTTGTCGAGCTGGCCGCCGAAGAGCGCCGCGGCGTCCTCGGTACGGATCGGCAGCCGCGCGGCGGCG